>CAZTKF010000007.1:0-70786 GCA_964614205.1 uncultured Loktanella sp.
AGGACCCGACGGTGGCCCAAGTATCGACCATTGTGCCTTCGTCGACATAGGCACCAAGGTTCACGAAAGAGGGCATCAGCACTACACCAGGGGCGATGAAGGCTGACTTGCGCACGACGCAGTTGGGCACAGCGCGGAAACCAGCAGCCTGCCATTGGTTCGCGCCCCAGCCCTTGAACTTGCTATCGACCTTGTCCCACCAGCCGCCACCCTGCGGCCCGCCATCCTGCGGCTCCATATCCTTGATGCGGAAGCTCAGCAGAACGGCCTTCTTGGCCCATTGGTTCACGTGCCAGCTGCCGTCATCCTGCTTTTCGGCGACACGCAATTGACCGCTATCGAGCGCATTGAGCGTATCTTCGATCGCCTCGCGGGTTTCACCTTTGGTTGACGATGTGATCGTATCGCGGGCATCCCACGCAGCTTCTATGGCGGTCTCAAGGGCGGCATTGGACATGGGGTCTTCTCCGTAAAATGGTTTCTCAGGCTTCTAGCGGCGGCGGGCGGATCAATCAACGCTCCTTGGAAGGTGTCAGCCCTTGCAAACCAGACCCAGCCGCGCGACGTTGCTCTTAAATCAGGCAGGATACCCGAATACGATGAAAGACAACCGCCAGCACCCGTTTCGCGATAGCCATCAGGACAGCGAGGCGGCCAGCCATATCCCCGACACGCCACAAACGCGGGCGCCGTCCTATGCGCTGGCCTTCGCGGACGAGGCTTTCATGTATCGCGAAGAGCTGCGGCCCGTGCGCTTGCAGCTTGAATTGCTGAAACCCGAATTGCTGATGAACGAGGCGGATATCAACTCGACCATCGTGCTGTTTGGCGGGGCGCGTATTCCTGAACCTGCCAAGAAAGAGACGGCGCGGACCAAGACACTGGCCGATTTGTCCAGATACTATGAGGAGGCGCGCCGCTTTGCGCAAATGATGACGGCGAAATCCATGGAATCGGGTGGCACAGAGAATGTGATCGTCACCGGCGGTGGCCCCGGCGTAATGGAGGCCGGAAACCGCGGTGCTGCAGAGGCCGGCGGGCGGTCCATCGGACTGAACATCGTGCTGCCTCATGAGCAGGCGCCCAACACCTATGTCACGCCCGAGCTTTGCTTCAATTTCCATTACTTCGGTATCCGCAAGATGCATTTTCTGATGCGCGCCTCGGCCGTCTGCATCTTCCCCGGCGGGTTTGGCACATTGGATGAAATGTTCGAGGCACTGACCCTGATCCAGACCGGACGGATGGCGCAAATCCCGTTCCTGCTTTTCGGCCGTCATTTTTGGGAAAAGATCATCAATTGGGAGGCCCTCGCCGATGCGGGCACGATCTCGGCCGAAGATCTGAAACTGTTCCGTTTTGTCGAGACTGCAGACGAGGCCATCGCTGCGCTGGAAAACTGGGAAGGCAAGGGTGAAAAACGCGGAATGATTCCGGGCCGATAGGGTGAAGGATGCGATCATGGTGATGGGTGTGTCCGGCTGTGGCAAATCCACGGTCGGTGCGGCCCTTGCCAAAGCAGTTGGCGGCGTGTTTCTGGATGGCGATGACTATCATCCACAGTCCAATGTCGATCACATGGCGGCGGGACACCCCCTGACGGATGCGATGCGCTGGCCGTGGCTGGACCGGCTTGCGCAGGCGGTCCAAAAAAGGCGGGCGCAGTCAACCGTGGTCTTTGCTTGCTCTGCCCTGCGCAAGAGCTATCGACAGCATCTGCGTGCCGCGATCCCAGAACTGAAGATCGTTTATCTGGATGCACCGTTTGACGTCATTGCCGAACGCATGGCTGCCCGGACCGCACATTTCATGCCGGCGTCCTTGCTGAAAAGCCAATTCGCGACACTGGAACCGCCGCAGAATGTCGCGGCGCGCATCAACATGGATCAGCCCCCTGAAGTTATCGCGGATTTGCTGTCCACGATCCTTTGAGGGCCGCAGCTTTCGGGCGCCGGCCGGAGTGCTACAGCCCGGCGTCTTGCGCGATCTGCGCCTTTGACTTGCGCGCCCGTTCGGTTGCGGACTTCAACTGGCCGCAGGCTGCCATGATATCTTCGCCCCGTGGTGTGCGGATCGGTGACGCGTACCCGGCTTTGTAGATGATATCAGCGAACTTGCGGATGCGGTTGTTCGAGGACCGTTTGTAGGGTGCCCCGGGCCATTCGTTGAACGGGATCAGGTTGATCTTGGCCGGAATGCCGTCGATCAATTTGATCAGGCGATGCGCGTCTTCGTCGCTGTCGTTCACGCCGTCAAGCATCACGTATTCAAAGGTGATCCGCTCGGAGTTCGACACCTTTGGGTACTCTCGCAGCGCATCCAGCAGATCGGCTATTGGCCAACGCTTGTTGATCGGTACCAGCCGGTCGCGCACCACGTCTGTGGTCGCATGGAAAGAGACGGCCAGTTGACAGCCGATTTCAGAGGCCGTCCGCGCAATCTCCGGCACCACACCAGAGGTCGACAGTGTGATCCTGCGGCGGGATAGCGAAATGCCTTCGGGGTCCATCGCGATCTTCATCGCATCGCGGACGTTCTCGAAATTATAAAGCGGTTCGCCCATACCCATCAGGACAATATTGGACAGCAGGCGGGTTTCATCCTTGGGCGTCCCCGGGACCGGCCATTCGCCCAGATCGTCGCGGGCGACCATAATCTGCCCCACGATTTCAGCCGCTGTCAGATTGCGTACCAACTTTTGCGTGCCGGTATGGCAGAAAGAACAGGTCAGCGTGCAGCCCACCTGACTGGAAATGCACAGTGTGCCGCGATCCGTTTCAGGGATATAGACAACCTCGACTTCATGCCCGCCTGCAATGCGCACCAGATATTTCCGTGTGCCGTCGTCGGAGATTTGCCGCGTCACGACCTCGGGCAGTGCGACCACGAACTTGTCTGCCAGAAGCGCGCGGTAATCCTTGGCCAGATTGGTCATCTGCGCAAAATCGCGCACGCCCCAATAGTAGATCCACTGCCAGATCTGCCCGACCCGCATCTTGGCCTGCTTTTCTGGCGTGCCAGCGGCAATCAGCGCCGCACGCATCTGGTCGCGGGACAAACCGATCAGGTTCTGCGGTCCTTCGGGCAGCTTGCGCGGAATGGTCAGCACGTCCTGCGTAATGGGGGCCTTGGCGTCCATGGAGTGTCTCTCAATTCGGGGTTTGAGGGCCATATAAGAGAAAGAGGCGGCCTCCACAAGGAAACCGCCTCTTTGGTGTCGGGTCTAAGGTGCCTTATCCTGCGCAGCGATTGGCTGCTTCTTCCACTGCGGCAGTAAAGCCCAGCAGGCTGAAGGTATCCTGAGTCTGTGTGCCGCGGCCTGACCGGCCCGTGATGACGGCATTCGCACCGCGCTTCATAGCCTCTACGAATTTGGCGTCATCTTCCTGCGTTGCGGGCCAGGCTGTTTCGCCTTGCGTAAACATCTGAAAAGTCGTGTCGCCGATCTCGACACTGACGGTTGAGTCGCTTGCAAAGGGATAGCCGCCGGTGAACATCACCTGACCGTTCACATTCTCGGACGGACGGTAGAAGACAATCAACCTGATATCGCCGCGCCGCACATCGACAGCATTGCCGTCACGCGTGTTCAGTGTTTCTTTCGGGGCCGATACTGCCCAGCATTCGTTCGGGTCACTTTCCACAAACACGCTCCAATCGGTGTTTGCCGCCACGCGGTTATCGCTTTCTTCCTGCGCCATTGCTGCATTCGCCAGCAAGACGGCCAGGGACACGCCAATCATTCGCGAAAAATTCAAAATCATCTTACAGCCTCCAAGCTGTCCTTGCCTCTGGATGCCCCATCCAGTCAATAGGCGCATCTGACGGCACCTTTTCGACTGGCGAGACGTTGTTCAACTCGATAGCCTAGAGCCTAGCAAAAATCCGCCCGCGGGGGAAAGCCCCATATCCGGGTCGCGCTTTGCGCTATCGAACCGACATATACAATCCAAAAAGGCGAAAGAATGGCAAATCCCGTTGATCTGGTCGAAGTCTGGCGTGGTGACCTGCTTGAAAGCATTCACCAAGGTCACGCAGTTGTGACCGATGAGACCGGACAGATCGTCGAAAGCTGTGGTGATCCCGAAGCGGTGATTTATCCGAGGTCTTCTTGCAAGATGATTCAGGCGCTGCCGCTCCTTGAGAGCGGCGCCGGGGCGCATCTGACCCAAGAGCAACTGGCCCTTGCCTGCGCATCGCACAACGGGGCAGCCATCCATACCGACCGTGTGCGGGCATGGCTGAAGGATCTTGGACTGACTGAAGATGCGCTGCACTGCGGGCCGCAGATGCCAGATGATCGTGACGCACGCTATAGCCTGATCCGCGCCTACGAAAGCCCTTGCCAGATCCATAACAACTGCTCGGGGAAACACACGGGGTTCCTGACACTGAGCCGGCATCTCAAGGCTGGTCCGGATTACGAGTTGATCGACCATCCGGTGCAGCAGGCCTGCAAGGCTGCATTCGAAGAAGTCACCCAAGAGACAAGTCCGACATTCGGGATCGACGGCTGTTCAGCCCCGAACCATGCCTGCACAGTCCATGGGCTTGCGCGGGCGATGTCTTTCTTTGCGACAGCGGGCGACCGCTCTGACCGGCGCAGCGAAGCTGCGCAGAAACTGGTCGCGGCGATGGTCCGCTATCCTGAATTGGTGGCAGGCGAGACCCGCGCCTGTACCGAACTGATGCGGGCGATGGATCACAAGGTGGCCATCAAAACGGGTGCAGAAGGCGTTTTTGTCGCGATCATCCCCGAAAGGCGGCTGGGTGTTGCCTTGAAAATCGCAGACGGGGCAACCCGAGCCAGTGAGGCCGCAATAGCTGCTATCCTTGTCAGATACGGCGTGCTTGACCCCGATCATCCGGCAGCCATTGCGCGCCGCAATCCTGCAATTCTGAACCGGCGGGGGCTGACAGTTGGCCAGATCCGCCCAACTGCAACCTTGGTTTGACCAATGAGTGAAGTTCAAGACCAGTACGAGGCATTCCCCTATCCCGAACGTGATCCAAAGGACGAAACAAAGCGTCTGATCACGGGGTCACCTTCCTTGCCCTCCGAAATGGACCATTGGCTTTGGGGTGGTCAGCGCAACTGGTCGCAATCCCTGCAGGTTCTGGTTGCCGGTGGTGGTACGGGCGACGGTCTGGTCCAGTTGGCCCAACACTTGCACAGCGCCGGAAAACCCTATGACATCACCTATGTCGATCTGTCCAAGGCATCGCGCCGTATTGCCGAGGCGCGCATCAAAGCCCGCGCGTTGCCGAATGTCCGCTTCGTGACAGGTTCGCTCTTGGAGGCCGCCGATCTGGGCCAATTTGACTATGTCGACTGCTGCGGTGTCCTGCATCATTTGCCGGACCCCGAAGAGGGGTTGCGGGCGCTGCGTGGCGCACTGGCACCGGGTGGCGGACTGGGCTTTATGGTCTACGCCCCCTATGGCCGCTCGGGGGCGTATCCGCTACAATCAGCCTTCAACCGGCTCTTCGGACACTTGCCGCCAAAATCACGGCTGAAACATGCCCGGTCAGCTTTTGAAAAGATTCCACCCGCCCACCCGATCAAGCGCAGCCTGACACTTGTGGACCAAAAACAGTCGGACGCGGGTTTCTATGATTTGCTTATCCATTCGCAGGACAGGGCATTCACGGTGGATGAATGGATTGCGGCGCTTGACAACACAGACTGGCAACTGGCGGGTTTTGCGCAGCCGGGGCTATATGATCTATCACAGTTTACTGACGTACCTGCTGACATGGACCCCGTGGCGCAGATGAAGGCTGCAGAAGAACTGCGCGGGACGATCAAGGCGCATGTGGGATACGCGCGGCCCAAAGCCGAGGTCGCACCTTCGTTGCGGGATATGGCAGATCGCACGCCACATCTGCGCGGCGCGCCGCGCGGCGCACTGGCGCAGGCGATTGCAAAGGGCAAGCTGCCCAAGCTGCGAATTGGCCCAGACGAAATCGAGGTGACGATTTCACCCAAGGCGGCCCCGCTCATTGCCGCAATCGATGGTCGTGCAACCGTCGGTGAACTGATAGCAGCAACGCAGCTTTCTCAAAAGGAGGCGTTGCATCTGTGGGGCAAGCTGGAAGCGGCGCTTTTGCCGTGGGGGCTTATCCACTATTCGGAATTCCAACGCTAACAGTTGATCAAAGACACAGCAGGCGGCACAGAGTTGGTCTGGTTCGCGGCCCGTCCAAAGCAAAGAAAGACAAAGACATGCCATTCACCCTTGCCACGTGGAACATCAACTCGGTCCGTCTGCGCGAAGACATCGTCGCCCGCCTGATGCGCGACGAGGCACCTGATGTGCTTTGCCTGCAAGAATGCAAAAGCCCTGTGGACAAGATCCCGTTGGAGCAGTTTCAGGCGCTGGGCTATACGCACATGGTCGCGCGCGGGCAAAAGGGCTATAACGGCGTGGCGATCTTTTCCAAAATCCCGATGGTTGAGGCAGGGGCCGAGGATTACGCCGGTCTTGGTCATGCGCGCCACATCGCGGCCAAGCTGGAGAACGGTGTGACGATCCACAACCACTATGTCCCGGCCGGTGGCGATGTGGCGGATCGCGAGGTGAATGAAAAATTCGGCCAGAAGCTCGATTACCTGACCGACATGCGCGACGCCTATCATGCGCAGAAACCGGCAAAATCCATTCTTGTCGGTGATCTGAATATTGCACCGCGCGAAGATGACGTTTGGGATCACAAGAAACTGCTCAAAGTTGTCAGCCACACGCCGGTCGAAGTAGAGCACTTTGCCGATGTGATGGACGCGGGCGCATGGTCCGACGTCACGCGCAATGATATTCCTGAGGGCTTACTCTACAGTTGGTGGTCGTATCGCGCCAAGGATTGGGACGAGGCCGACAAGGGCCGCCGACTCGATCACATCTGGGCCACGCCAGACATCAAGAACGCCGCCCACAGCAGCCGTGTCTTGCGCGATGCGCGTGGCTGGGAAAAGCCCAGCGACCACGCGCCCGTTTTTGCCACCTTCGATCTGTAGGGGCCTGCCATGACACTTCCGACCTCGATGAACGCACTTGTGCAATTGCATGATGGTTATGCAGGCACACAAACCGGCCCGAACATCAGCGACCTGTCCCCTTTTCTGGCCTATCAGGACGTACCCCTGCCGCAGCCCGCCGAGGGGCAGGCCCTGATCAAAGTACATCTGGCGGCGGTGAACCCGTCCGATATCCATTTTATCAAAGGCGAATACGGCCAGCCCCGCGTCAAAGGGGCACCCGCAGGTTTTGAGGCTGTGGGCGAGGTCGTGGCAGGGAATACACCGTTGATCGGAAAACGCGTCAGTTTCTTTGCCGGCGGGTCAGGCACATGGGCGGAATACGCGCTGGCTGATGTGGGTAGCCTTGTGCCCTGCCGCCCTGATCTGGCCGAAGTCGATGCCGCCTGTCAGCTGGTCAATCCGCTGACCGCGATTGCGATGTTCGATCTGGTCAAGGAAAGCCGCGCCGAGAGTTTTGTGCTGAACGCCGCCGGATCACAGCTTGGGAAATACCTGATTGCGTTGGCTAAGGATAATGGCGTCGCGCCAATCGCGGTGGTCCGGCGTGCCGAGCAGGCGGCGGAATTGCGCGACCTTGGCGCCCATGCCGTGATTGTGTCCACCCAACCGGACGCGCTTGATCAGGCCAAAACGGCCTTCCGCGCGCTGCCGCCCGCAATCTTGCTTGACGCTGTTGGTGACCAGTTCACGGCTGATCTGTTCTTTGCGATGCCCAAACACAGCACATGGGTAAACTACGGCAAGCTATCGCAAGAGGCCCCGCGACTGACCGAACTGGGCCAGCTGATCTTTATGAACAAGAAGATCGAGGGCTTTTGGCTGACGCGCTGGATCAAACAGGTGGGTGCGGACCGCGTGCGCGCGGGCTTTGTGGAAATCCAGGAGCGCTTTGTCAGTGGCGCATGGAAAACCGATGTGGCGGGGATCGTGCCGTTGTCAGGGGCGATGGCACGGTTACCCGAAGTACTGGCCATGCCTGATGGCAAGGCGTTTATTGATCCGCGAGGCTGATCTTGCTTGCATCTGCACTGTAAATCCGCGACACGCGCGCTTTCGGATCAGAAATGTTGAAAATGGCCCCAAGCGTTGCTAGTTTTCAGGTATGCCCGGCGTCGGGGTGATGACGACGTGTTTTAAGGAGGACAATGAACTGTCTCTTTCTACAGCGGCTGATAGCTCAGCCAAAGCCGGAGCCGCAGCAATGACGGCCCAGCCTACAGCGACCAGTGAACGCCTCTTGGCGGCGGTCCTGAAATCTCTTGATGACGACAAAGGCGAAGACATCGTGCAGATCAATCTGCGCGGCAAGTCCGAGATGGGTGACTATATGGTCATCGCATCGGGGCGCTCGACCCGTCAGGTGACGGCCATGGCGGAAAAGCTGGCCGACAGGATCAAGCAGGAATTCGGGATCATCTCGAAAACCGAAGGCAAAGACACCGGTGATTGGGTGCTGATCGACACAGGTGATATTATTGTGCACATTTTCCGTCCCGAAGTGCGCGAGTTCTATCAGCTTGAAAAGATGTGGCAGCCCGGGACGGCGACCGCCGTCTGATGCGGGTCCAGATATGCGCTGTGGGTCGTCTGCGCAAAGGGCCCGAGCGTGACCTGTATGATGATTACCTCACCCGGTTTGACCGGACGGGGCGGGCGCTGGCCCTTGGTCCGGCACAATTGATCGAAGTCGAAGACAAAAAGGGCGGCGGCATGGCCGGCGAGGCGGCTTTGCTGGAACGGGCGGTGCCGGATGGCGCCCTGATTTGCACTCTGGACGAACGCGGTAAGGTCATGAGCTCGCCGGACTTTGCAGCCCTTCTCGCCGACTGGCGTGACCAAGGGAGGCAGGATGTCAGCTTTGTCATTGGCGGGGCAGACGGCATTGATCCCGCCCTACGAGACCGTGCCCATGCGTGCTTGAGCTTTGGCAAGATGGTCTGGCCGCATATGCTGGTGCGCTTGATGCTGGCAGAACAACTGTACCGCGCGGCGTCGATTCTTGCGGGCGGTCCCTATCATCGGGCCTAGGGTCGGAACTTTTGTGCCTCCGGTGGGAGTTTTCGCCAAGATGAAGACTGGAGCCTGTTTCCCTGCGACAGCGCCTGCGCTAGGGATACCTTGAGAAGAAAGGGAGGTCACCATGCCGATACCAAAACCCGTTGTTCTGTGCATCCTCGACGGCTGGGGGCTGCGCGATGAGACTGAAGGCAACGCACCCAAGCAGGCGGATACCCCCAACTTCGATGCGATCATGAAAGGCCCACACGCACAGCTTGTCACCCATGGCCGCGATGCCGGATTGCCCGGTGGTCAGATGGGCAATTCCGAGGTCGGACATACCAACATCGGGGCCGGACGCGTTGTTGCGATGGATCTGGGGCAGATCGAGCTGGCCATCGAAGACGGAACGTTTTTCAAGGCAGAGGCGTTGACCAGGTTTATTCAAAAGATGAAGAAGAGCGGGGGTACCGCGCATCTGATGGGGGTTGTCTCGGATGGGGGTGTGCATGGTCATATCGATCACATTATTGCCGCTGCCAAAGCGTTGACCGACGCCGGCGTACCTGTCGTTGTCCATGCGATCACCGATGGGCGGGATGTGGCACCGTCTTCTGCGAATGTCTTTATGAAGACGCTTCTGGATCAGCTGCCCGCACATGCGCGGGTCGCAACGGTGATTGGCCGCTACTTTGCGATGGACCGTGACAACCGCTGGGAACGTGTCGCGACAGCCTACAACGCAATGATAAATGGCGAAGGACACAAGGCCGAGACGCCGCAGGCCGGGATCAAGGCCGCCTATGACGATGGCCAGACAGACGAGTTTATTCCCGCCACCGTCATCGCAGGCTATGACGGTATGACCGCAGGAGACGGATTCTTTTGCCTGAATTTCCGTTCTGACCGCGCCCGCGAGATTCTGGCGGCGATCGCAGACCCCGAATTTGACGGTTTCGATCGTGTCCAGCCGGCTTTTGCAGCACTTTTGGGGATGGTCAGCTATTCCGACCGCCACGACCTTTGGTTCGATACAGTTTTCCCCAAGCGCGACATCAAGAATACTCTTGGTGCCTGGGTTGCCAAACACGGTCTGCGTCAGTTTCGGCTGGCCGAAACGGAAAAATACCCGCATGTGACGTTCTTTCTGAACGGTGGGGTCGAGACGCCGGAAGAGGGCGAGGATCGCTATATGGCGCCGTCGCCCAAAGTCGCGACCTACGACATGCAGCCCGAAATGTCGGCCGGTGAGGTCACAGAACATTTCGTCAGGGCAATTGAAGACGGATATGATCTGATTGTCACCAACTATGCCAACCCAGACATGGTGGGGCATACCGGCGATCTGGGGGCTGCGATCAAGGCTTGCGAAGCAGTCGATCAAGGGCTGGGGCAGGTCGTCGCGGCGCTCAGGAAAGCTGGCGGTGCGATGATCGTCACAGCAGACCACGGCAACTGCGAAACGATGATTGATCCCGAAACCGGTGGTCCGCATACAGCGCACACGTTGAACCCTGTTCCTGTGGCTCTGGTGGGCGGACCCGAAGGGGTTTCTTTGCGTGACGGCCGTCTGGCTGACCTGGCGCCGACGGTGTTGGCGTTGATGGGGTTGGAGCTGCCACCGGAAATGACGGGGCGGAGTTTGATCCAGAAATGATCCGCCTTTGCGTCCTTCTTATTTGCATGGCGACTGGTTTATTTGCGCAGCAAACGGCGCAGGACGCGGTGTCGCAATTGCAGTCTGCCCAAGAGCAGCTTGCGGCGGCCGAAGATGCGCGTGACCGGATCGCGGCCCTGACCCGAACGGTGCGGGCCTATGAAGCAGGTTTGGCGGCTCTGCGACAGGAACAGCGTGAAATTGCCCTGCGCGAAGGGATCCTGTCAGAAGAGCTGGATCTGAGGACAGCTGAGTTCGCGCAGCTTCTTGGCGTGTTTTCAGCGATCGGCAGGACCCCGCAACCCGTTTTGCGCGCGCATCCTGACGGGCCATTGCATACGGTGCGTGCAGGTATGCTTGTGGCAGATGTCACACCTGGTCTTGAGGCCGAACTGGCCCGACTCAACGCGCTCTTGGCAGAAACACAGGCGGTGCGGATGACAAGAGAGGCGGCGGCACAGACCCTGACAGACGGCTTGCAAGGGGCGCAGGCGGCACGGGCGGCCTTGGGGCAGGCTGTGTCGGAACGTACAGACTTGCCAACACGATTTGAAGATGATCCGGTGCAAACCGCGCTTTTGCTGGCAAGCGCGGAAACACTGGCGGATTTTGCGGCAGACATCGCCGATGCCCGTCCAGACGGTGCGCAAACACTGACACCGCAGGGCAACCTGCCTTTGCCTGTCGCGGGGACACTTTTGCAGGGCGACGGTAGCGGTCGCACCGGCATCCGCATTGCTGCTGCGCCGCGCGCGCTGGTGACAGCACCTGCGCCGGCGACAATCCTGTTTCAGGGGCCATTGCTGGACTATGGCACTGTTGTGATTCTGGAGCCTGCAGTTGATGTCCTGTTCATCCTTGCCGGTTTTGCCGAGGTCTTCGGAGAGACAGGGCAAGTGCTGCCAGCAGGTGCGCCGATCGGCCTTTTGGGTGGTGCGGAGGGTCTAGATGACGGGATTTTGACCGGAAATCCGGGCGATGCGGGTGTGCAAGCTGCGCAAGCCCTTTATCTTGAGGTGCGACAAGGGCAAACTCCCGTCGGAACCGAAACTTGGTTTGCGGTCGAGTAGGTAAGGAAACGTGATGAAAAAGATGATCTTGGCCGCTGTCGGTGGCGCCTCCCTCGGGTTGGCTGTGACCTCTCAGATTGCCGGACCGGTCTTGGCTGAAGAAACGCGGTCCAACACCAGTGTTTACGAGCAACTTGATCTATTCGGCGATATTTTCGAGCGGATCCGGGCCAACTATGTCGAAGAGGTCGACGACCGCGAATTGATCGAAGCCGCGATCAATGGAATGCTCACCTCGCTTGATCCGCACTCCAGCTATCTTTCCCCAGAGGCCGCGCAGCGGATGCGGGTCAGCACATCTGGTGAATTTGGCGGTCTTGGCATTGAGGTCACGCAGGAAGAAGGCTGGGTCAAGGTTGTTTCGCCCATGGATGGGACCCCTGCAGAGGCCGCCGGCATTCAGGCCGGTGATTTCATTACCGCGGTTGATGGCGAAAGCGTATTGGGACTGACGCTGGACGAGGCGGTGCGCCTGATGCGCGGTCCGGTCGGGGCAGAAATCATCGTGACCATTGTCCGTGAAAGTGAACCAGAGCCGTTCGACGTCTCGATCATCCGCGATACGATCAAGTTGACGGCAGTCAGGAGCCGGACCGAAGGCAATGCCGTCGTTTTGCGGATTACGACCTTCAATGAACAGACCTTTCCGAACCTGCGCGAGGGGATAGAAAAGCAAGTCGAAGAGGCAGGCGGGTTCGAAAACATCGATGGCATCGTGCTGGACTTGCGCAACAACCCGGGCGGCCTTCTGAGCCAAGCGGTTTATGTCTCTGATGCCTTCCTTGATGCAGGTGAAATCGTATCAACACGAGGGCGGGAGCCTGCGGATGGTGATAGGTTCAATGCGACCCCCGGCGATCTGGCCGAAGGCAAACCGATTGTCGTGCTTATCAATGGTGGTTCTGCATCTGCGTCGGAAATCGTTGCAGGTGCCTTGCAGGATCACCGCCGTGCCATCGTGATCGGCACCAATTCCTTCGGCAAAGGATCTGTGCAGACTGTTGTACCGCTGAGCCAAGATGGGGCGATGCGCCTGACAACGGCGCGCTATTACACGCCCTCCGGACGGTCGATTCAGGCCTTGGGCATTTCCCCCGATATCATCGTCGAACAGCCATTGCCGCGCGAGGACAGTGGTGAAGAAGTCGAGGAACGCCGGCAGCGGTCCGAAGCGGGTCTGCGCGGGTCGCTGGAAAACGATAGCCTGACCGAGGATGAAATACGCCAGATTGAAGAAGATCGCGCGCGCGCCGAGGCAGCGGCAGCGCTGCGTGAAGATGATTATCAATTGGCCTATGCAATTGATATTCTGAAAGGTTTGAATGCTTTGGGTCCCTTGGCGGGCAACGAATAGCACCGCGGCATTGGCCTTCACATCATTGTGCGTGACAATCGGGACGCTTGTCCTATCTCCTTTTGCAGTGACCTGACTTGCATCACCAATAGGAGAGAAGACATGACCAAACTGACACGCCGCAATCTGCTTGCTGCCGGTACGGCGCTTCCATTTGCCGGGCTTGCTGCGGGCTCTGCCCAAGCGGCAGCGCCTATGAAAGGGGCTAGCTTTGCAACACACCGCCGATTCATGATTGGCGACTTTGAGGTGACGACAATTCTGGGCGGTACGACCCCGCGAGAGAACCCGCAAGGGATTTTCGGGATGAATGTCTCTGAAGACGAATTCTCGTCTGTCAGCCGCGAAAACTTTCTGTCGACCGAAGCCTCTCAGTTCTTCTTTACGCCAACGCTTGTGAACACAGGCAGCGAAGTCGTGTTGTTCGACACCGGATTAAATGCCGCCGCGACAGTGGGTGCGCTTGAAGGGGCTGGCTATAGTGCGGATCAGGTCGACATTGTTGTTTTGACCCACATGCACGGTGACCACATTGGCGGGCTGATGAATGACGGTGCGCCAACCTTTGCCAACGCCCGTTATGTCACGGGGCAGGCTGAGTTTGATCACTGGGCGGGTGCGGAAAACGAAGGCTTCGAAGCAAATGTGCGCCCGATGGCCGACAACACGACTTTCCTTGGTGACGGTCAGGATGTCGTCAGCGGCATCACCGGCATGGCGGCCTTTGGCCATACACCCGGTCACATGGTTTATCGTCTTGATAGTGCTGGCAAAGGTCTGGTGATCTTTGCAGACCTTGCCAACCACCCTGTCTGGTCTCTGGCCCGCCCTGATTGGGAAGTCCGCTTTGATGCAGACAAAGAGGCCGCCGCCGCGTCACGTCGCAACGTTCTGGGTATGATCGCTGCCGACCGTGTGCCGGCGATTGGCTATCACATGCCGTTCCCGGCTGTGGGCTATGTCGATACAGGCAGCGATGGTGCGGAATTCCGCTGGGTGCCCGAAGCCGGTCAGTTGATGGGCTAACCCGCGCCGAACAAAAAGTCTGACCATGTCAAAATGGTCAGACCTTCACCCGCGTGCTCTGGGGGTCATAAAACGGCTTGAGTTGTGCCTCTGCCTTCACCCGCGTGCCCATCACGTCGATTTCGAATGTGCTTGCCAGCAATTCGGCCACACTTTCACCTTTACAGGGCACATATCCCATGCCGATTGCCGCTCCGAGGTGGTGGCCATAGCCACCCGACGACAGGTATCCTACAACCTCACCGTCCCGCAGCACCGGTTCGTTGTGATAGAGTAAAGGTTCTGGATCAGTCAGTTTGAATTGGACCAGTCGTTTTGCCAATCCGGCCTCGCGTTTGCGCAGCACGGCGTCGCGCCCGATGAAATCTGGTTTCTCGGTTTTCACCGCAAATCCCAGTCCGGCTTCAAGCACATGGTCTTCGGCGGTGATGTCATGGCCAAAGTGGCGGAACCCTTTCTCCATCCGCGCAGCATCCATCATATGCATCCCGCACAGTTTTAGCCCCATCTCCTGACCGGCCTCGTGCAGGGTTTCGAACACATGGCACGCCATATCGGAAGAGATATAGACCTCCCAACCCAATTCACCGACGTAGGTCACACGGTGAACACGCGCAAACCCCATGCCGAACTCGATCTCTTGCGCGGTGCCGAAGGGATTTGTGGCGTTCGAGAAGTCCGCGGGAGAAACCGCCTCTAGCAGTTTGCGGCTGTTGGGCCCCATCACGGCCAGCACGCCTTCGCCCGCGGTGACATCGGTGATGACGACATCAAAGTCACCCCGATGGCGCTGCATCCACGTCTGGTCTGCCAGACGCGTCGCGGCAGGGGTCACAACCAGATAAGCGGTCTCTGACAGGCGGGTGACCGTGACATCTGCCTCGATCCCTGCACGGGTGTTCAGAAACTGTGTGTAGACGATCTTGCCAATAGACACGTCAAAGTCACCGTCAGCGATGTAGTTCAAGAAGGTTTGGGCATCGCGGCCTTCTACCCTGATCTTGCCGAAAGACGACATATCATACATGCCGACATTGGTGCGGATGGCGTCCAATTCGCGGGCCACATTGCCAAAGAAATTCTGCCGCTTCCATGAGTATTCATAGGCAGGGGTTTGCCCGTCATCCGCGAACCAGTTGGCGCGTTCCCACCCTGCGATCTCGCCCATGACGGCACCCTGATTCAGTAGGTGCTGATGAAACGGTGTGCGGCGCACACCGCGTGCGGTGGCCTTCTGGCGGAAAGGGAAGTGATCGGCATAAAGCAGCCCCAGCGTTTCCTTGGAGCGTTCGAACAGATAGGTCTTGTTGCCCTGAAACGGCTGCATCCGGCCAATATCCACGTCACCCAGATCAAACGGCTTTTCGCCTGCGTCCATCCACTGCGACAGGGCCATTCCCGCGCCACCGGCAGACTGGATGCCAATCGAGTTGAAACCGGCGGCGACCCAAACGTTTTCCATCTCCGGCGCAAGGCCGAGGTGGTAGGCATCGTCAGGGGTAAAGCTTTCGGGACCGTTGAAGAACGTGTGAATTCCCGCCTCGGCCAGCATCGGCATCCGTGAAACTGCCGCTTCGAGGATCGGCTCGAAATGGTCGAAGTCCTCGGGTAGCTGGTCAAACTCGAAGTCGTCAGGGATGCCTTGCATTGCCCATGGCTTGGCGTTCAGTTCAAACGCCCCGAGCAGCATCTTGCCCGCATCTTCCTTGTAATATGCGCATTCGTCCGGCACCCGCAGGACAGGCATTTGGGTCAAGCCTTCAATTGCCTCGGTCACGATATAGAAATGCTCGCAGGCATGGAGCGGTACATTCACACCTGCCATGCGGCCAACCTCATGCCCCCACATGCCTGCACAATTCACAATCATGTCACAGGTCATGGTGCCGTGTTCGCCACCCTGCTTCCACTCAACAGAGTGAACGCGGCGGCCCGTCCTGTTGATCTTGGTCACCTTGGTACGTTCCGCGACCACTGCGCCATTCATCCGCGCACCTTTGGCCAGCGCCAGCGCGATATTCGCCGGATCGCCCTGACCGTCCTTGGGCAGGTAGACACCTCCGGTGACGCCGTCGATGTTAAGATGCGCATACCGGCTTTTGATCTCGGCCGGCGAGATTTCTTCAATTTCGACACCAAATGCCCGCGCCATCCCTGCGGAGCGGGACAATTCTTCACGGCGTTCTTCGGTCAGGGCTACGGTGATCGAACCGACGCGCTTGAAACCCGTCGCCACGCCTGTTTCGTCCTCAAGGCTGCCGTAGAGTTCCTGTGAGTATTTTGCGAGTTTAGTCATATTCGCTGTCGCCCGCAGTTGCGCGATCAGCCCGGCTGCATGCCATGTCGTACCGGATGTCAGCTGTTTGCGTTCCAGCAAGACGACATCCTGCCAGCCTAGCTTGGCCAGATGGTAGGCGACCGAGCAGCCGATAACGCCGCCACCAATGATGACGACACGCGCATGTGAAGGAAGCGTAGGCATAGAGGGGTTTCCTGTCGTGTGTTGGTATCCCAATTTGTGGCACCACAGCGCCTTACGCTATCACGCAAAAGCGTCACTATTGACGCATATTTGCTATTTGTGACGGCCTTTCTTGCGGGCAGCATTCGGCGTCATGCCAAAAGCACTGCGGTAGATCGTGGTAAATCCACTTGGAAAGCCGCAGGCCAGACCAATCTCATGGATTCGCATATCGGTATTCAAGAGCAGGTTGTTGGCCTTGTTCAGTCGCAGCCCCCGATAATAGCCATTGGGTGTCGCCTTCAGCAGGCGGTTGAACTTGCGCTCAAGCGAGCGCTTGGAAAGGTTGGTCCGCTGGGCAATCTCGCTGATATGCAGGGGGAACTCCATGTTGTCTTGCATCAAGGCAAGACATGCATCCAGTGCGGCGTCGCCGGTGGTCGTTACCTCTTTTCCGGAGAACGGTTGAAGCGTGTTGAAGTGCCTGACCCGCTCGTGCAGCAGAATATCCGCGACTGTCGTCATTGTCGTTGCCGAGGCATGTTGTGTTGCAATTGACAGGGCTAGATCAAAGGTCGCCCCCATGCCGGCACAGGTGATGATGGACCCGCTTTCGACGGCCAGCGTCGCTTTGGTGTCAAAAAGGCCCAGACGCTCCATCAGGATCGTCCTGTTTTCCCAATGGGTCGTGTGACTGCCGGGATCACCATTAGTTTCAGCGATGTAGCGGGCAGCGGCCTCTGACAAGAGCACCACGCGCGCTTGGCGGCTGGTATAGTTAGCCAGCGCTTTGCCCAAGGACAAGTCAGGGCACGCGGGATCAGCATTGCCAAGCACGAACAGATAATCCGCATCGGGGCGCGAAGGCAGGGGCGTTGTCTCGACCGTCACGGCACTGCTTGCCGAGACCGGCCCGCCGTGTCGTGACCTGACCTGCCATGCAAAGAGCGGGCTGCCGTTGATCCGGTTGGCCAGCCGGATCACTTCTACGACGCCTGCAAATTCAGTCAGGACAAAGCCCTCGGCAACGTAGATATCAAAGATGCAGGGCGCGCTCATGGCGCAACGATTTGATGCCCGGCTGCCCGGATCTCGTCAGCGAGCGTGGCAATATGCATCGGACCTACTTCGCAGCAACCGCCCACAATCGTCGCACCTTTTGCGATCCAGCCCATCGCGAACCGGGCGTATTCTTCGGGGCCAAGGTCCTTGCGGGCGGTTAATGCATCGACAGTTGGCTTGTCTGTCAGAAAACCGCTGCTGATTTTCGTGAAGCCATTCGCGTAGCCGCCAAAAGGTTTGCCAGACGTCGCCAGAACATCAATCGCGGCATCAATTGCTTCGGGCGATGAACAATTTGCCAAAATGGCGCTTGCGGCCTCTGCAACAGCAAACACTGCGGCGACAGGCTCGCCTGACCGCAGCTTTGTCCCGTCAGCATCATCAACGGTCAGGGCCAGCCATACGGGTTTGCCAGTCGCAGCAGTGGCTTCAAGGATGGCACGGGCGTGTGCAACAGATGCAACGGTCTCGCAGATGATCAGATCAACCTTTGGTGCCAGTTGCTGCGCAACTTCGGAATATGTCGCAACGGCAATGTCATGGGCGGGCAGAAGATCGGGACGATAGGACGCGCCAAGCGGGCCGATCGAACCTGCCAGCACACCAATACCTTCAGCTTCTTTGAGAGCTGCCGTGAAAAGTGCCTCAAACCGGTCTTCCATCCCGGTGCCGGCAAGACGGTCGCGCAGGATGGCATAGGTGTTTGTCGTATGGACCGTGGCACCTGCAGCAGCGTAGTCCGCATGGATCTCGGCCACCAGACCGGGGTGGTCGATCATCACTTGTGTCGACCAAAGCGGCGTGGGCCTGTCGCCAGCACGGCGTACCAGTTCCTGGCCCATGCCGCCGTCAAGAAGGATAATATCTGTCACCGATAGGGCGCTCCAAACTCAGCTATCCGGGCGACCGGCCTGACCCCAAGGGTGGCGTAGACTACGCACGCAGTCGTGCGTTCTCCGGATCCCAGAGCGGCTTATTTTCCGCGATAGTTGCTTTATAGCGCGCGCCATAGATGTCAACGTCAACCTTGGTGCCGGGGATAGCCGCATCGGCGCGGATCATGCCCAGCGCGATGGATTTATTCACCCGGTAGCCCCAGCCGCCTGATGTGGTTTCCCCCGCCACTTCGTCACCGATCCAGATTGTCGACATGTAGGGTGCATCCGCAGGGCCCGGCTCATCCAGTGTCAGCGTGACAAACTTCTTGGCCACACCGCTCTGCTTTTCTGCCAAGAGAGCGGCCTTTCCGGGGAAATCTTGTGCCTTGTCGAACTTGATGAACCGTTCCAGCCCGCCTTCAAGCAATGAATAATCCGTGCTGAGATCGCCCTTCCACGCGCGATACCCCTTTTCAAGGCGCAGCGCGTTCAGGGCAAACATGCCGAACGGTACGGCACCGCCAGACAGCACGGCATCATAAAGCGCAGGCATATTCACGTTCGCGGCGTGGATCTCCCAGCCCAGTTCACCGGCAAAGCTCACGCGGGCCAAGGCACAGTCAATACCTGCAACCGATGCAGGTTGATGGCTGAGCCATCCTGCGGAAAGGTCGGCCTCGGTTCCGATGTTTTCGAACAATTCACGTGCTTTGGGTCCTGTAACGATTAGCGTGGAATACTCCTTGGTATGATCGGTCAATGTCAGCCCGTCCGGTAGAGCACTGGCCAATACCTCATAGTCATGCCACTGCGCCGCTGCCGCGGTGATCAGGGTAAAGCGATCCTTTCCGTGGTTCATCACCGACATTTCTGTCAGAATGCGCCCGCGGTCATCCGCGAAGTAGGCAAGATTCATGCGGCCTGCGGGTGGCAGGGCCCCCGCAATCCGGCTCAGAAGCCAGTCTGCCGCGCCTTCGCCCGACAGATTGAAACGGGAGAAACCGGGGAGGTCCAGCACGCCCACGCTATCGCGTACCGCTTCGCATTCCTCTTTCACACGCGGCTGCCATGGGCCTTCACGTTCCCAAGTGTGGGTTGCTTCGAGCGACGTGTCATCGCCATCCTTGGCGAACCAATTGGCCCGCTCCCAGCCGTTGTAGGCGCCCATCTGGCCACCCAACTTCACGACCTTGTCATGGACCGGCGATAGCTTCTTGTCGCGTCCTGCGGGCCATTCGTGGTGCGGGAAGTGCATCGCGTATTCGTGTCCGTAGACCTCCATCGCCTTGGCGAGACAATAGTCCTGATCGGTGTAATCGGTATAGCGTCGCGGATCGCAGGCCCACATATCCCATTCGGTCTGACCATCGACGATCCATTCCGCTGCAACTTTACCAGCCCCGCCACCTTGGGTGATGCCGAAGGTAAAGACACAGACCTCGAACGCGTTCTTCACGCCCGGCATCGGCCCGAGCAAGGGCAAGCCGTCAGGAGCGTAAGGGATCGGGCCGTTGATCACGCGGCCTACACCAGCGGTGCCAAGGATCGGCACGCGGGCCATCGCATCCTCGATATACCACTCCAGCCGTTCCAGATCATCAGGGTAAAGCTGGAAGCTGAAGTCCTCGGGTTGCGGGTCATCGGGTGTAACCCAATGGGCTTTGCAGTTGCGCTCGTAGGGGCCAAGGTTCAGCCCGTTCTTGTCCTGCCGCAGATAATAGGAACTGTCCACATCGCGCAACAGCGGCACCTTGTGTCCGTGTTGTTCGGTCCATTCCTTCAACGCTGGAATTTCCTCTGTCAGAAAGAACTGGTGCGACATCGTCACCATCGGCACAGTGCGCCCTCCATAGGGTTTGAACCATTCGCCGACGCGCTGGGCGTAATAGCCTGCTGCGTTCACGACCTTTTCGCAGTCGATATCACCCTTTTCGGTATGCACGGTCCATGTGCCGTTGGGGTGCTGGGTCACGCCAGTCGCGCTGCAAAAGCGTTCAATCTTTGCACCCATCTGACGGGCGCCCTTGGCCAGCGCCTGCGTCAAC
This sequence comes from uncultured Loktanella sp., assembly GCA_964614205.1. Lineage (GTDB taxonomy): Bacteria > Pseudomonadota > Alphaproteobacteria > Rhodobacterales > Rhodobacteraceae > Yoonia. The sequence continues at coordinate 20,591 of CAZTKF010000007.1, forward strand.
TGGGCGGGGTCGATATCGCCATCGTCGGGGTCATAGAGCGCGCCTTCCAGATCATGGGTCTCTAGAAACGGGTACATGTCTTTTGCTTCATCAGGGGTCAAAAGTCTGAGGTTCAGACCCTGATAGTTGCCCATCCCCATGGCACGCGCGAATTCCTGCATACGTTCTTTGGAATGCGCCAGACGGATTGAGCCTGTGACGTGGTAATTCATCGGGTAGTCAACTTCTTTCGCCAGCCCTTTGTAGAGCCCCAGCGAATAGCGCTGCATGTTCATCACGGCCCATGAGGTGCTGAACGAAGGGCAGTTCCCTGCCGCATGCCAAGTAGAGCCTGCGGTCAATTCGTTCTTTTCCAGCAGAACACAGTCGGTCCAGCCTTTCTTAGCCAGATGGTAAAGGGTCGACACGCCGACGACGCCGCCTCCAATGATCACAACACGCGCAGTGGTTGGGAAATCAGCCATATCGTTTGTTTCCTCTAGTCAGGGATGTGCGGCGCATCATCCGGGATGGTGTAATAATCGCCGGCATCGGCGGTAAAGATATGTCTAGCAGGGGTCATCGCCGTGGGCAGGTCAAGGCAACCTGCGGCAATGCCTAGGTGATTTGCGCCAATTGGCTGGTAAAACAGGCTCGATCCACAGATTTTGCAGAATCCGCGGCGCGCGTCGTCCGAAGACTGGTACCATGCCAACCCGTCTTGCGCGGTGAACGCAATATCTGCGTTGTCCGCGCGGGTCGCAGCCCAGTAATGCCCGCTGGTGCGACGACATTGGCTACAGTGGCAGAAGGTGACCGTGTCACGCAGGTTTGCCACTTGAAAAGCGACTGCCCCACATTCGCATCTGCCTTGATGTGTCATGGCGGCCCTTAATAGATCGGTGGGGCAATTACCCATACGATTTCGCAGGGTATGTCGTGGCGGTTCCACCATTGAAATTCTTCACCGCGCAGGCGGAAACTGTCTCCGGCCTTCAGGCTGAACCGCTTGCCATCCAGGGCAATTTCAAACTGGCCACTGACAATGTAACATACCTCTTGGGTTGGCCGGGTCAGCGGCTCCTTCAGGCGCGAATGCGGGGCAAAGGTGGAAAGGATGACTTCGAAATCATCTGTCAGATCCGGTGAAAGCAGGGCCTCACTCAGGCCTTCGGTGCGGCTTCCGATGGGCCTGCGTGCGTCCGCCCGCACGATCCGCCCTTCTTCTTCAGGGGTGGTGCCGACCTGAAGGAAGCTGGAAAATGATACATCCAAGGCCTCTGCGATCCGGCTAAGGTCGGAAATCGCCGGATGCGACTTGTCGCGCTCGACCTGACTGAGCCATCCCACTGAACGCCCAAGCACATCTGCAAGATCAACCAGTGTCATCTTGCGGGCTTTGCGCAGGGAACGGATATCAGCACCCAGCGAAGAAACTGTAATGCGATCATCACGCATGGATGAACTGCGAAAGTTTCATATTTGTGCTCCTTGCAAATTCACCAGACGGTTTCATCTTTCGATTGTGCAAGAGTGCCATCGCAAGATCATTTTTCAAAGACCATTCGCAGCATGTCTTGCAGGTGCAAGACGTCCTCTTGCGTAAAGATGTCCGGCTGGTCGCTATCGATATCAAAAACACCAATAAGCCTGCCTTCGCGGTTAAGAACCGGCAGAACCAATTCCGATTGCGTGCTGCTGGCACAGGCTATGTGATCGGGAAATGCATGTACGTCCGGCACCAGCTGCGCTTTGCCTGTGCGTGCGGCCGCCCCGCAAACACCTCTGCTGAAGGGGATCACCAGACAACCATGACCACCCTGATACGGTCCGATCTTCAAGAGTTCGGGGGCAGTCACGCGATAGAAGCCAGTCCAGTCAAAGCGGTCGTCACTGTGATGAACCTCGCAGGCGACGGTCGCCATCAGGGCGATTTCATCGTCTTCGCCTTCGGTGAGGGCGGCGATTCTCTTGTGCAAATCGGCGTAGTTCACGCGCATTGCGTCAGTCTCCTTCCTTGGCGGCTACGGACAATACGATCTTTCCAGTATAGCTCTTGTCGGCAAAGGCGGCTTGTGCGGCTTTGATCTCACACAGTGGAAAGACAGCCGCAACCAAGGGCTTGATTGCCGCGCTCTCGATCCGTTTGACCAGATTGCCGAACACCTCCGGCTCGAGCACGGTGCAGCCAAAGAAACGTAAGTCCTTCAGGTAGAGCGTGCGCAGATCGAGCGACACGATCGGCCCACCAACTGCACCGGAGACCGCATAGCGCCCCTTGGGCCGCAACACATCCAGCAGACCGGGCCACTTGTCGCCGCCAACCAGATCAAGCACCACATCCACGCTATTGCGGCCGAGGGCCTGCACAAGGTCAGCATCGCGGCTAATGATGATGTCGGCACCAAGATCGCGCAGCGATTGCGACTTAGGGGCGCTGGTGACGACTGCAACATGCGCCCCGCGCGCTTTGGCCAGTTGTAGCGCCGCCGAGCCCACGCCGCCCGACGCCCCGGTAATCAGAACTGTTTCGCCCTGCAGCAAGTTCGTCCGTGTCAGCATGTTTTCGGCAGTGGAATAAGAGCATGGGAATGACGCAAGCTCTATATCACTCAGGCTGGTTTCGACCCGGTAGGCGTGCCGCGCCGCAACCGTGCAATATTTCGCAAAACCACCATCGCACTCAGACCCCAGAAACCACGGCGGATCGCGCATCTCGCCTCTCGCCTCGGTCAGGCAGGGCTCCACCAGCACCCGCTCTCCGATCCGGGCGCTATCGACATCCGCACCAACCGCCACAATGTGTCCGCAGACGTCGATTCCCTGAATGCGCGGCAAATGCAGGGCTTCACCGGTCCAACCGGCATCAGCGGCATCGTTGTCGCCCTTGGAATACCAACCGACACGCGTGTTGATATCCGTATTGTTGACACCAGCGGCGGCAACGCGGATCAGTACCTCGCCTGTCATCGGTACCGGCCTTGGCAAATCCTCGCGCCACACCAGGCACTCCGGTCCGCCATGGCCCGTCAGCGCGACGCCATGCATCGTTTGACGCTTCATACGGCGGCTTCCCTATACCCGCTCAATCGCGATGGCCGTGCCCTCGCCACCACCGATACAGATCGCCGCAACGCCACGTTTCAATCCACGCGTTTCCAGAGCATTCAGCAATGTCACGATAATGCGGGTGCCTGATGCCCCGATGGGATGGCCCAAGGCACAAGCGCCGCCATTCACGTTGACGATGTCGCGGCCAATGTGCATTTCCTGCATGAAAGCCATCGGGACAACGGCGAAAGCTTCGTTGACTTCCCACAGGTCCACATCGTCGACGTCCCAGCCGATCTTGGCCAACAGCTTTTGTGCGGCAGGCACGGGCGCTGTCGTAAACCACGCCGGCGCCTGCGCATGGCTGGCATGGCCCACGATCCGCGCGCGGGCGTTCGCCCCGTCAGCGGACAAGACCAGCGCTGCCGCGCCATCTGAGATGCTCGATGCATTCGCCGCAGTCACTGTGCCATCCGGACGGAACGCAGGCCTGAGCGTCGGTATCTTTTCTGGTCGGGCCTTGCCGGGTTGTTCATCACGGGTGATCATCTCTTCACCGGTGCGGGCATGGACGGTGACAGGGGTGATCTCTGCATCAAACGCGCCCGAGCGTTCCGCCTCAAGAGCATTGGACAGTGATGCAATCGCGTACTGGTCCTGCGCCTCGCGGGTGAACTGATACTTTTCGGCGCAATCCTCGGCAAAGGTGCCCATCAGCCGGCCCTTGTCGTAGGCATCCTCCAAGCCATCCAGAAACATACTATCGATCACGGACTGATGGCCAATCCGTGCACCTGCCCGCATCTTGGGCATCAGATAGGGGGCCTTGGTCATGCTCTCCATCCCGCCGGTCACCATCGCCTCGGCCCCACCCAAGGCAATCTGGTCAAACCCCATCATCGTGGTTTTCATGCCCGAGCCACACATCTTGTTGACGGTTGTCGCTGGCACACTTTCATCCAGCCCGGCACGAAAGGCCGCCTGACGCGCAGGGGCCTGCCCTTGCCCGGCGGGCAAGACGCAGCCCATCAGCACCTCGTCCACGGTTCGCAGCCCTGCTCCGGCCAGAGCAGCCCTGATCGCCGCACCGCCCAATGCAGGCGCATCGACTTCGGCAAAGACCCCCTGAAACCCGCCCATGGGCGTGCGGGCAGCGCCCGAAATGAATACATCGCGCATGATCTGTCCTCCCTTCAGTTCGTATCGACGCTACGCCCGCGCCGCAAAAAGGAAAAGCCCCCAAACAATGGCGTTGCACAGCGCCACTATTGGTCTAGTTTCCTGACCAAACCACGAAGGATATCCCATGCGCAACTTTCATCATCCGGGCCGCTCTGCTGTCTACGCAACCAATGGCATGTGTGCTACGTCCCACCCGCTGGCTGCGAAAGTCGCCGTGCAAATGCTGGAATCCGGCGGTAACGCCATGGACGCTGCGATTGCCGGGGCGGTTCTGCTGGGCCTGTGCGAGCCGCAGATGACAGGCATCGGTGGTGATTGCTTTGTGCTGATGACACCACCGGGGGAAGACCGGGTTGTGGCACTCAACGGATCAGGTCGTGCGCCTGCCGGGATTGACGCTGAAAGACTGCGCGCCAAAGGTGGGGTGATCGCGCCCTATTCCGCCGATGCCGTCAGCATCCCCGGTGCGGTCGATGCCTTCTGCCGCCTCTCCAAGGACTGGGGCAAACTGGGGCTCAAGGCGGTTCTGGCCCCATCCATTCATTACGCCGAGGCCGGCGTTCCGGTGGCCGAGCGTGTCGCCTCTGACTGGGCGCAGTCGGTGGATAACCTTTCGGGTCACGCCCGCGACCTCTATCTGATAAACGGTGCCGCCCCCAAAACAGGGCAGGTGTTCCGCGCGCCGGAACAGGCGCAGGTTCTGCGGCGCATTGCCATGGACGGACGCGCCGGGTTCTATGAAGGCGAGGTTGCCGAAGACATGGTCGCCTCGCTCAACGCGCTGGGCGGCACCCACACGCTCGAGGATTTCGCCAACACCTCGTGCGACTACACCGACCCGATCATGGGCGGCTATGGCGGGCTCGACCTCTATGAGCATCCACCGAACGGGCAGGGGGCCACGGCAATCCTGCTGCTCAATATCCTCAAACATTTCGACATTGCTGCCATGGACCCGTGGGGCGCCGAGCGCGCGCATATCGAGGCCGAAGCAACAAAGCTGGCCTATGATGCGCGCAACCGGTTCCTCTCCGATCCCGCTCATATGACGCGGCTAGACTATATGACGTCACCCGACACAGCGGCAAAACTGGCGGCCCTGATTGACCCGAAGAAAGCGATGCCGGCAGGTCTGCCGGGGGCCGAGGCTGTTCACAAGGACACCATCTACATCACAGTTGTCGACAAGGACCGCATGTGCGTGTCGCTGATCTACTCAATCTTCCATTCGTTCGGATCAGGCATCGCATCAGACAAATTTGGCGTGCTGTTCCAGAACCGCGGTGCGGGCTTCACCCTGCAACGAGGTCACCCCAACGAGGTCGGCGGCGGCAAACGCCCGATGCACACGATCATCCCCGCCATGCTAAAGAAAGACGGCAAGGTCCACATGCCGTTTGGCGTCATGGGCGGGCAGTACCAGTCCACCGGACACGCACGTTTCGTCACAAACATCACCGATTTCGGGCTATCGCCACAGGCTGCCATGGACGCGCCGCGTTGTTTTGCGGAAGGCGACGAGTTGCGGGTCGAAGACGGTTACAGCGATGCGGTCAAAGCCAAACTTGCCGCAATGGGCCACAACGTCGTGCGGCCAGAGACTGCGATCGGGGGATCACAAGCGATCCTGCTGCATGAGGACGGTGTGCTTGAGGGTGGCAGCGACCCACGCAAAGACGGCTGTGCGCTCGGATACTAAGTGGGGTGATCCTGCTGGTCCGAAGAAGTGGACACACGAAAGGTGATCAGCCGTTGAGCAAGGCAGCGTCGCCTTTCGAGACCGGACATTGACCAAAATCAAAGGCAGACGTCCAATTGGGTTTTAGGTTTGTGGCAGGAGCAGAGCCAAGCAGATGAACCTAAAATCCAAACGAAAAGAATTGCAGGGCGTCAATGGCGCGATTGGACTGGTCCTTGGGCTGGGAGGTTTTGTCGGACAGCTCTATGCTCCGGCATTTGGCGTATTCCTGATGCTAGCGGTGTGGATCGTTGGCGCAACAGTGATCAATCTGCTGACTGACCCACCCGACAGAAAGTAGAGGGTGCTGTCACAAAGCTTTCTAGCTTGCTCTTGTCACAAACTGTGTCGGGTGTTCAGGATTACCGCGCCCTGAGCGACCGTAAGAACAGCCCGATCCCGCCAACCAGCAGAACCAATATCACGATCAGGTCAAAGGCGCTCATCCGAGCCAGTTGCAGCGTCATGTTTGCGATCACGCCGAACACCAGTGCGACCAGCGACGCGCCCGCGATGCCCCATCCGATCCAACTGCGCGCATTGTAGAAAATCATACCGACGCCAAACATAAATGGGATCAGGATCATACCCGAGGTGATCGGCATGCCGCCGATCCCGAAAACGCGGCTGCCCAGCCCGAAGTTCGGACGCACCACAATCCCGTTCAACAACAGATAGCCGCCGCCCACCATCATGATCAGACCGATCAGAAAGCTGCCGGTCCCACCATCACTGCCGCCTGCGCCTCGTGCCATCTATGTCTCCAGTTTCTCACCTAGGGCCTTTTATCCGGCATACGGTTGTACGTACAGCTTCTGTATATCAAATACGGGCCTTCAGCGCTTCCATCAACTCGGTCAGCAGTTTGATATAGATTCCGCCCGTCAGCTTGCCGCTCTCATCGAATTCCTTGCTGGAATTCGCAACCAGAACCTCGGGTCCCTGAAGAATGTCAGGGCGAAACGGCATCATCATTAAGCGCAGTGCGAATTGTGTCCGTTCCCCCCCTGCGCGGCCTCCGGCGGCGGACATGATGGCGACGGGTTTATCCTTCCAGGGGTTGCCCTCGGTCCGGCTGACCCAGTCAAGAGCGTTCTTGAGCGCGCCTGACGGGGCTTTGTTGTACTCCGGGGTCGAGATGATGACAGCATCCGCCGCGGCAATCTGCTCTGCCAGCGCCTGTACCTTGGCTGGAATGCCGTGGGCGTCTTCCACATCTCCGTTGTAGAGAAGCAAGTCTATATCGGCGAACTCAAATCTATCGGCATCGAAAATCTCTGCCGCATTGCGGACCAGAAGTGTGTTTGTCGATGCTTTGCGGAGCGAGCCGGAAATACCAAGTAGCGTTGTCATCGTTCATCCTTTTATCTGCTTGCCGGACAGCTAGTTTCTTATGCCGAATGTGCAACCGCAGGCCTTGCACAGGGCATGTGCATGGCACATTGTAGCCCTGAAATCAGGGAGGCGGTCATGAACAGGCACGGCGGAAAAATACTGAGTGATCAGCTTGTTAAGCTTGGCGTAGAGCGTGTGTTCTCGGTTCCTGGAGAAAGTTTTCTTGCCGCGCTTGATGGTCTTTATGACAGTGGCATTGCCAATATCGTCTGTCGGCAGGAAGGCGGGGCGGCGATGATGGCCGAGGCCTATGGCAAGATGACCGGCAAACCCGGAGTTTGCTTTGTGACGCGTGGACCGGGGGCCACCAATGCTTCGGCAGGCGTGCATGTGGCAATGCAAGACAGCACCCCGATGATACTTTTCGTGGGGCAGATCGACAACCGCCATACGGATCGCGAGACCTTTCAGGAGATTGACTATAAGGCTGTTTTCGGAGGTTTGGCAAAATGGGTTGCGCAGGTCGACGATACCGATCGTCTGCCTGAATATATCGGGCGTGCGTTTCGCGTGGCGGTGTCGGGGCGCCCCGGTCCGGTGGTGCTGGCCTTGCCCGAAAACATGCTGAGCGCGACTGCAGATGTACCGGATCTAAAGATTCCCGATACTGTTCCCCAGCCTCTGCCAGATAAGGCAGCGCAGTTGATCCTGCATCAACTGGCGCAGGCGGAACGGCCACTCGTCGTTGTGGGCGGTCCTCATTGGTCGGCTCAGGCGCAAGCGGATTTGCAGGCGTTTGCCGAACGGCAGCAAGTGCCCGTTGCCGCAGGTTTCCGTCGTCAGGACTACATGGACAACCGGCACGGAAATTATGTGGGCGATCTGAATGTCGGCATCAATCCCCGTTTGGCCGCGCGGGTCCGGGATGCCGACACGCTGATTCTGCTCGGGACCCGCTTTGGCGATATCGAGACACAGGGCTATACACAGGTCGATCCGGCCAATCCGGCAAAACGCATCGTTCATGTCCATGCCGATCCGGATGAACTGGGCCGTGTGTATACACCTGATCTTGCGATCAACGCGACTGCCCCTGCAGTCCTGCGCCAGCTGGCCAACGCAGAGCACGCCGGCGAATGGGCAAGTTGGACAGCTGCTGCGCGGGCCGATTACGAAAGCTGGTTGACCCCGCAAGAAAGCCCCGGTGCGCTCAAGCAGGAAGTGGTTATCAAGTGGCTCTCTGATCATCTGCCTGAAAATGCCATCGTGACAAACGGCGCAGGCAACTATGCCGCGTGGTTGCATCGCTATTTCGTCTACAAGCAATATGGCACCCAGCTTGCGCCGACGTCAGGGTCAATGGGCTATGGCTTTCCTGCGGCGATTTCTGCATCACTCGCACATCCTGACAGGGCGGTGGTTTGTCTTGCCGGTGACGGCTGTTTTCAAATGACCTGCAACGAAATGTCGACAGCCGTACAGCACGGGGCAAAGCCCGTTGTTGTGGTAATGAACAACGGACGCTATGGCACGATACGGATGCATCAGGAAAAATCCTACCCGGGCCGTGTGTCCGGTACAGCCTTGATGAACCCCGATTTTGCCACTTTTGCGCGGGCCTATGGTGGACACGGTGAACGCGTGACGCGCTCTGAGGACTTTCCCGCAGCCTTTGCGCGGGCACAAGCCTCCGGAACGGTTGCTTTGATCGAATGTCAGGTTGACGATGAAGCACTGGCGACTGGTGCAACACTGAGCGCGATCAGGAGCGCGGCATACAAGGGCTGATGGTTGTTTTTGGGCATCCGATGCGCGGTTCAGACCTCTTGCCAGATGGTCTCGGCGTTGGATTGCCATTCATTGCGATGCAACAGCGGCGTATCATTGTCAGAAGCTGCTTTTCCAAGGCAAAGGTACCCCGTCAACTGCCAGTGTTCGGGCGCATCCAGACAGCGCGCAACAGCTTCAGGCTCCAGAATCGACACCCAGCCGACGCCAAGATTTTCTGCGCGTGCCGCAAGCCAGAGCGTGTGGATCGCCGCGACGGTTGAGTAGTTCAGCATCTCTGGCATGGTCTGGCGGCCCAACCCGTGTCCGGCTTCGGGTTCGGTTTCGGTAAAGATGGCAAGGTGAACCGGCGCCTCGCGCAAACCAGCCAGTTTCAGAGCATTGTATGCGGTGCGCTGCTTGTCTTCGTAAATACGTGATGCCTTCGTGTTCGCAGCTTCGAAATTGCGGATGACGGCATCGCGGAGTTCCGCCGATGTCACTTGCAGCACGCGCCAAGGCCGCGCATTGCCGACAGAGGGTGCGAAATCCATCGCCTTGCGCAAACGGTCCAACGTCTCTGCCGGGATCGGGTCGGGCAGAAAATGCCGGACATCACGCCGCCACAACAGGATGTCTTGCAAGGCATCGCGATGTGCCTGCGTCAGTTCCATTCAGGCCTGAACCCAATTGCCCGCTTGTGAGGGCAGGAAGGCTTCCACCGCAGCGGTTGCGACAACGGCGGTGTCTCCGGTTTCTGGGTTCGGGATGTTGAGGCCGCCTTTGACTACGCCAACCTCGGCCCGCCCCCGCGGCAGCCCGGATTTCAGACCTTCGCTGTCGATCTTTTCAGGCTCTTGCACAGCGACGGTGACCTGTACCCGCATGTCGGTGTGCGGCAGGTCGATGCTGTCAAAGATCGGCAAGGTGGAATGCCGGATGGCATCCTCGATCGCACGGCGGGCCGCTTTTTGATAGTCCATGCCGTGCAGGTCGTTGCCCATCCCCATTTCGATGATCACGCGCTGTTCCATCAGCTCCGCTCCATTTCAAACGAGACATTGATCGCTACATTCGCGATCACAGTCGGGTTGCCATCAGGGCGGGGGATATCAAGGCCGCCATGGTGCACAGTGATCGTGGGCTGGCCGTAAGGAAAAATGTCCAGCAGGCTGTCAGTGTCGACCTGCTCGGGTTGCTGCACGCCGACCAGCACATCAATCAGCATGGCCTCTTTGGGAAAGCCGAACAGTTCCGCCATTTTGATGGAATTGTGCCAAAGCGCGTCCTGCAAGCCACGCCTTGCGGCCTCCGTATAATCTTGGCGGCGCAGGCTGGTGCCCATGCCGAATTCGGTCAGAACGCGGTGTTTGGGCATCTTAATACTCCACGCCGATTTGGGCCTTTATACCGGACCGGAACGGGTGCTTGACCAGTTCCATCTCCGTCACGAGATCGGCCAGTTCGATCAGGTCTTCATGGGCGTTGCGTCCGGTCAGGACCACATGTGTCATTTCCGGCTTGTGGTCGCGCAGGAAGGCCACGACCTCGGCGGCGCTGACATAATCATAACGGATCGCAATGTTGATTTCGTCCAGCAGGACCATGTGGTTGCTCTCATCAAGGATCAACTCCTTGGCTTTGGCCCAAGCTGCCTGTGCCATCTCGGTATCGCGGGATTTATCCTGCGTTTCCCATGTGAAACCCTCGCCCATCGTGTGAAAGGCGCAGGTATCGCTGAATTTCGAAAGGATCAGATCGCGTTCGCCGGTTGACATGCCGCCCTTGATGAACTGAACGACGGCGCATTTCATGTCGTGCGCAATGCAGCGGAAGATCATGCCAAAGGCTGCAGAAGATTTGCCTTTGCCCTTACCGGTGTGGACAATGATAAGACCCTTCTTGTCCGTCTTTGTGGCCATGATCTTGTCGCGCGCGGCCTTCTTCTTGGCCATTTTCATCGCGTGGCGGTCGGTGTCTTCGGTCATTTGGGGCTCCCCGTTCCTCTTGCGGACAATGTGCCGCCAACCGGGGGTGCGTGCAACGGGGTAATTCCGCGACAGAGGTTGCCGAGCGACGCCATTTGCCGCCGCCCGGTTGCAGGGGTTTATTCAGCAGGCACAACCTGCGCGTTGCCAGTGCGGCCAAAGTGGCGGCGGTTCAGGTAGATGACCAGAAGGACCATGGCAATCTGGAAGCCAAGAGCAACTGCGCTAAAGCCCCAATACGCAATACCGAACTTCGCGATCAGGCCTGTGGCGACAAGGCCCTTGTTGATCCAGAAGTGTAGCATGACCGAGAGCGCAACACCGGGGCAGACCAGCGCATAGGCACCTGCAGAATTGCCCTGACCGCGCAGGAAGGCATCTGCATAGCCCTGACGCCGGAGCACCAGCAGCCCCAGCAAACCGAATGCGAACTGCACGGCGAGGATTTTGGTCAGCAGCATCAGCGTTTCCGCGTTGGCGGCGTGAACCTCGAATGTTGTGTGCAGGCCGTGGTTCTGCCGCAGAAGCATGATGCCCAGAACAGTCAGCAACGGAACAACAACCATCAGGGTCGGGCCGCTTTCCTTTGCGGTGCCATGGTGCAGCATCGAGTTGAATGCTGTAATCGCAGCGATTGTGGCATAGACCGCCGCGACAGTGCCGATCACGGTCGACAGAACAAGGCTACTGCCGACGATCACGGGTTGCGTGCTCATCGCGGCAGGGGCTGATAGGCCCACGGCGATCATCGCCAAGGCAAATGCGGGCAGCAGCTGCGCGAAAGAGTTGTTGGCGGTGACGTCGAAGACGCCGCCTTCGGCCAGGACGCGGCCAAGGAATTGCCCGATCTGACGCAGGGCCAGAACGGCGATTGCAAGGAAGGCGATCATCGCCAGTGGGAACAGATACTCAACCACTGTCCAGAGCTTCGGTACGAAAACCAAACCCAGAATGAAGCCCACATTGACCGTCATAGCCAGTGCCAACGGCATGGCCAGAAGCTGGGTTTCGCCGTTTGTCTGGCGCAATTTGGCATAGCTTTCGGTTTTCTTGAACTTCGACATTTCTGTCAGGTTCCAGATCAGGGTCTTGATGTTCAGAAAGGCGAATCCGGCGATGCCGGTCACGGCAATGACAAGCGCTGTCTTCATTGCAAGACCGCTTGCCGACCAAGCCCGCAGAAGGTCTTCAAAGACCGGAACAGGTTGGCCTGGATGCGGCACCCAGAACATCAAATACATGAAAAACGTGACCGCCAGGCCGCCAGCACCAAGCGATGCCAAGAAATAGAGCGGAGAGTATGCGTCCGCAGGGCGCGTTCCAGTGTGAGCCATTTGGGCCTCCAGTAATTACATTCCAGAAATGAAATATATTCCTCAATAGGGCGTTTCCTTGATATATGTCAAGTTTGGAATGTTTTCTTTGTCCCGAAACGGGCAGTGAGCATTGCGCCAGCAAGAATGCCTGCCGGAGTGTAGGCTGAAAGAGACTGGTTGGGACAAGCGCTGCCCGCAGCGGCAGAAAGATCAGGGATCAGGAAAGCAGGCCTGCGATCCGCGCCCGTGCGGAATTGGATCTGGGTTGCCAGAGGTCACGATCAATCGCCTCTTGCAACCGCTCGGCGATGTCTTTGAGGGCCGGCGCGTTGACGTCGGCGATAAAGTCGCGGGTGTCATCGTCCTGAATGAAAGCTTCCTCCACCAGATCAAAGTGGTGGTTGCGGACAGCCCCTGTGGTGGCGGCGAAAGCAAATAGGTAGTCAACAGTTGCGGCGATCTCGAAGGCGCCTTTGTAGCCGTGGCGTTTTACACCGTCGATCCATTTGGGGTTCACAACGCGGGATCTGACGACGCGCCCGATCTCGTCATCAAGGGTGCGGATCACGGGTCTTTCGGGCCGTGAATGGTCGTTGTGGTAGATTGGCCGATCTTGTCCCTGAAGAGTGCTGATGGCTGCGGCGGCCCCTCCCTCGAACTGATAGTAGTCATCGCTGTCGAGGATGTCGTGTTCCCGGTTGTCCTGATTTTGGATGATTGCTTCGGTCTGTGACAGTCGCGCTTCAAAAGCTTGTCGGTCCTTGCGGCCCTCCGCGCCTTTGCCGTAGGCATAACTGCCCCATTCAAGGTAGGCTTCGGCGAAGTCGGATCTTTCGGCCCATATCCGTTCATCGATCAGCGCCTGCAGGCCTGCACCATAGGCCCCGGGTTTTGAGCCGAACACGCGGGTCTGGTCCTCGCCTGCTTTGGCTCTTGCGGCGGCAGGGTTCAGATCGGCGGGCTCGTCCATTTCCTGCACGGCCCGTGCCGCGCTGTCGACCAAAGCAATCAGTTGCGGGAAGGCATCGCGGAAGAAGCCCGAGATGCGCAGCGTCACGTCGACCCTTGGCCGACCCAGCACGGATTGTGGCAGGATGTCGAAGCCGGTGACGCGACGGTTAGCGCTGTCCCATGTGGGCTTGACCCCCATAAGCGCGAGCGCTTGGGCGATATCATCGCCACCTGTCCGCATATTGGCGGTTCCCCAGGCGGTGACCAACATCGTCCTTGGCCAGTCGCCGTGGTCTTGCAGGTGCTTTTCGATAAGAAGATTGGCAGACTTCCAACCCAGTGCCCACGCAGTAGGCGTGGGAACAGCGCGACTGTCGACTGAGTAGAAGTTGCGGCCCGTCGGCAACACATCCATGCGCCCGCGCGTTGGCGCACCTGAAGGGCCGGGCGGCACGAATTGGCCCGAGAGAGCGGTCAGCAAAGCTGCACCTTCTGCCGTCCCGCAGGCTTGGATCGTGGGGAGGACCGTCGTCTGGATTTCCGTCAGCACTGTCGCGCTCATCGGCCCTGGCGGGCGCGCGTCGCCTTTGAGCAGGCGTTGGCTCAGGTCTTCGAGCCTTTCGATGGTGTCGCCGTTCGTGCGCCATGTTGTGCCATCTTCCAGCGCATCCGGTTTGTGCGGGGGGGTGCCGGTCATGTCACAATCCAGCGGATCAATGCCCAGACCCAGATCGCTGGCCAGCGCTCGCAAGAACGATGCGTTTTTTCCGGTGCCATCGCCGCGCGGCACCCGCGCAAGAGCAATCGCGAGGTCGCGTTCCTGCTGACCGCTTGGTGATTGTCCGAAGATATGTAACCCGTCGCGGATCTGCGCCTCTTTGAGTTCGCACAGGTAGGCATCCAGCTTGCCAAGGTCGCCGTCCTGATCACCCGTGCACCCTGCGTCTTTCGCAAGTCCCGTGACATCGGACAAGGACAGGATTTCGCGGCGCAGATGCGTGATCCGGCGCGGGTCGACGCCAGCGGCTTCATAGTATTCGTCCACGAGCGCTTCGAGATCACGCAGGGGTCCATAGCTTTCGGCACGTGTCAGCGGCGGGGTCAGGTGGTCGATGATCACAGCTGATGTCCGCCGCTTCGCCTGTGTCCCTTCGCCGGGATCGTTCACGATAAAAGGATAGATGTGTGGCGTGGGGCCGAAGACCGCTTCGGGCCAGCAGGTTTCTGACAGCGCCACCGCCTTGCCCGGGAGCCATTCGAGATTGCCATGCTTGCCCATATGTACGATGGCATCCGCGCACCAGTGATGCCGCAGCCAGAAATAGAACGCGAGGTAATTGTGTGGCGGGACCAGATCGGGCGCGTGGTAGGTGTCGGTCGGGTCGATGTTATAGCCCCGTGCCGGTTGCAGGCCGACGACGGCGTTGCCGAAACGGTGGATGCTGAGGGCAAAACCTGCGCTTGTCTTTGCTGTTGGAGCCTCCGGCGGAGGTATTTCTGAACATGAGAAGAAGGGGTCGTCTTCGGGTTGGCCCCAGCGTGTTGTGATCTGTTCCTTGATCTCCCATGGCAGGGCGTTGAAATGCCGGTTGTAGATTTCCAGCGGCAGGAATTCGCCGCCTTCTTTGTCGGCGCGGTCTGTGAGCCAATTGGTTGGACCAGCGAGGATTTGCGCCATGAGCGCGGCACTGTCGGTGGGTGGCGTCACGTCAGCTCCGGTCGCTTTGAGCAGGTTCAAGACGTGCACCGTTGCAGCGGGTGTGTCGAGACCCACACCGTTCGCGAGCCGCCCGTCCTTGTTGGGGTAGTTGGCGAGGATCAGAGCGGTCCTTCGGCTGGCAGGATCGCTGCGCCGCAGGTTGGCCCAGTTCATGGCCAGTTGCGTGACAAAGTCGATCCGGTCACCACGTGCCTGATAGGTGGCAATCGGGCATTCGGTGGCATCGTCAAAGAAGGCTTCACCTTTGAAACTGACCGCGCGGGAAAGGATGCGCCCGTCAACCTCGGGGAGAGCTACGTTCATGGCGATGTCGCGGGCGCTGAGACCATGCAGGCCATCTGCCCAGGATGCCTCGGTGGCCCCTGACAGGATCACCTGGAAAATCGGGGCCGCATTGCAAAGAAGCGGGTTCTGCGGGCCGCCGTCGCTGTCATGCGGGGTGCCGACCGCAAAGGCGGTGCAGTTGAGAATGACCTCGGGCGGGGCCTCTGCAAAGAGTTGGTGAAGCGTCGCGGTGCTGACGGGATCTTTCAAACTGGCCACGAAAACGGGCAGGGGGTTCAGGCCTGCGCGCGACAGGCTGCGGACAAGCCGGTTGATGGGGTTCAGCCCACCACCCTGCACCAATGCCCGGTAGAAAATGATGGGCACAACCGGTGCCCCTTCTGTCCAGCTGTCCCGGGCAGCGGCGAGGTCCGCGATGCCGGCACCGGGCCAGTAGACGCCGGCACGCAAGAGCGGTGCAGGTGCAGCCGGTTTGTCACCCCCATCAAGCATTGCCTTGGCATAGGTGAGAAGATTGGCGCTGTTTTCGGGGCCCCCTTCGACAAGATAAGACCAGAGCGTATCATAGTCATCGCTGGTCACCGTCGAGAGTTCGCGGAGTTCCGGATCGGGTTTGTCATCGCCGGGCAAGGCGGCGAAGGGGATGCCAGCCGCGCGCAAGCGGACGGCGTATTGGGTCAGACCGTATTTCCAGTAGCCTGCGCCACCCAGAATGCGCGCGATCACCAGACGTGACTTGGTTGCGCAGCCGTCCAGATGCAGATCGACCGACATCGGGTGGGTCAGATGCATCAAATTGGCAAGACGCAGGCTTGGCGGGTCTGTCATTTCGGCGCGTGCGTCTGACAGGGCAGCCAGTTCGGTATCGGCGGCAGAGATGATGATGACATCGGCGGGTGTCTGTCCCAGATCAACAGGTTCGGTCCCGTCCGAGATAGCGCCCGGTGTGGCGGCAAGCAGGTGCATGTCAGATCACCTTTGCCGATATGGCTTGTGGTCGGATCACAGCACCTTCTCCATGAAGATCGAGCTGTTGGCGGCGGCATAATCGCCAAACACGCCGCATTCCTTGAACCCGTGCCGGGCATATAAACGGTGGGCCGCATGCAACACGTTTCCGGTTTCGAGTTTCAGCACCGCAACGCCCTCTTCGCGAGCGGTGTCTTCGATCTGGCGCAGGAGGGCCGCGCCAACACCTTTGCCGCGTGCCGCTTCACTCACAAACATCGACTTCACCTCTCCGTAGCGGGGTTTTACCATCAATGCCCCGGTTCCCAGGGCATCGTCGCCGACCCTTGCAGTGAAGAAGTGAATACCGGGAGCGACCAGTTCGTCGATGTCGAGGTAGAAGTTGTCTTCGGGTGGGAACAGATTTTGTATCAGGGCATGGCTTTGCCTGAGCAAAGCGGATGCTTGTGGGTGACGCGGATCTGTCCGTTCCACGATGATCATGTCTGCAAGGCAGCCGTGATTGTCGCGTGATCCAGACCTGCCTCTCCTATTACGACCAAGCGTGTTTCGCGGGGGGCATCGCCGAAAGGCTGATCGAAATAGGTGTCCACGCGCGGACCGACCGCTTGCAGCGTCAGCCGCATCGGTTTCCCGACGACGGCGACAAAGCCTTTCAGGCGAAGGATGTTGTTGGCGCGGATCACATCGGCGACTTGGGCGGCAAAGGTGTTTGCATCAGCGATTTCACCGCGGGTGACGATAAAGCTTTCGAATTCGTCATGACCATGCTCGTGTTCATGATCATAGTGGTCATCGTCGTCATCGTGGTGGTGGTGATGGTGGATTTCGTGGCGCGCGGCCAGATCGGCCTCGGCACCAACGCCCTGACCCAGCAGTACATCGACAGGAAGCGCCCCCATTGCTGCCTTAACGACTTGTACTCCGGAGCGGGCTTCGGATTTCAGCTTTCCTGTGAGAACCTCAGCCTCGGATGCATTCAACAAATCGGTCTTGTTGACGACAATCATATCCGCGCAGGCCACCTGATCTTCAAACAGTTCGGACAGCGGTGTTTCATGGTCAAGGTTTTCATCTTGCGCGCGTTGGGCATCGACGGCGGCGACGTTATGGGCGAATTGCCCGTCATGGACGGCGCGGCCATCCACAACGGTCACGACGCCATCGACGGTGACTTTGGTCGATATGCCGGGCCAGTTGAACGCGCGCACCAGAGGTTGCGGCAGGGCCAGACCGGATGTTTCAATCACGATATGATCGGGCTTTTCCTCGCGGGCCAGCAGGGCCTCCATCGTCGGGATGAAATCGTCGGCAACCGTGCAACAGATGCAGCCATTGGAGAGCTCTACGATATCATCCTCGGTGCAGACCTCATCGCCGCAACCCTTCAGAATATCGCCATCGACGCCTAGGTCGCCAAACTCGTTGATGATCAGAGCAATCCGCTTGCCTTGCGCGTTTTGCAGCATGTGCCGGATCAGAGTTGTCTTACCGGCGCCGAGAAAACCGGTGACGACAGTGGCAGGGATTTTTGCGGGCATGACTTGGTCCATTACAGTTCGCGTATGACCCTGCCTTTCTTGCGTCACCACGTGGAAGTTGCAAGTGCCCTATTCGATGATGAAGGTCTCTTCTACGAACAATGGCTGCCCGTCAGCGACCCATACTTTGTGGTCGTTTCCGCCCAGATACACGTGAATCGTTGCCTCCCCTTTTGGCAGGTCAATCAGGTGTCGCATGTCGGTGTAAAGCCGGCCGAGATTCTGACCATTTACAAAAAGGTGCCCATGGCCGGTGCCGGGCTCAACGGCTGTGTTGACGTCATGCGGGGTCATCCGAAAGCCGTCCATCGCAACAAACAGGTTGTGACCAGAGGCCGGATCGGGCTGCAGATCGAGGGCGAGTGTCGGGGTTGGCAGGTCGGAGGGCCAAATGTTCTTGCGCTCGTCGCTCAGCTCCGCGTAGGGGGCCATCCCCATGTGATGAACACCGTTGCCACCGTTGCGAGACAGCACACCACTGTCCAGCATTGTGCCAGCGAATGTGCCAGCCGCCAGACCAACGATGAGGAATGTCAGGTTTCGCATTTTTTGTAGCCCCAATCAGCCCAATCGATATCCTGTGTACGTGCGATCGTGGGGGTTGGATGTATAAATGCTGGGGAACTTGGCACATGGAGCACAGAAGCGCCGCCCTGTGCAATTTCTCAATTTCTCAGGGTCAATGCGCTGGGCCGCACGAGGGAGGTCGAGAAGGGCGCCTTCGAGAAAGCTGAAGGCGCCCGAACCGATCAGACCGAATAGAGCCGCGATGTGACCAGCGCGCTGCCCTCAAGCTTGCGCATAGCCTTTGCCGCGGCAAGAACCGCCAAGTCGGCGAGGGGTTCGAGCAAGAGGACCGCCATGTAGGCAGCTCCGAATGACATTATGGCAGATACATTTTCAGCGCCAAATCCGGTGCCATAGAAGGCCCAGAATGCAACCCAGGCAACAATACCGCCTTGATAGGTCGCAGACATCGCAAGGCATTGCTTGAATGTCAGATCAACATAGGCAGTCCCCTTTGCGATGACGTGTTTGGACAATACCTGCAGTCCGAACAATGGAACCAGAAGCGTGGTGAGGTTCATCGCATATTGCGGCAAATCGGTTGGGGCGAAAAGCATCCCTTGCAGCAGCAGGCCCAGCGCAAGACCGATGGCAGCCGGGGCCGCCCCGAGGATCAGCAGCAAGGTTGATCCAAGGATGAGGTGCACTTCGGATACGCCGACGGCTACATGTGGAAGCAATTCGAAAAAAACGAAGACTGCGACGGTGGCGATGATAGCACGCGCCGCAAGGGATATGATGCCGCGATCGCGCAACGCCTCCCAGACCAGCTTGGCTGAATAGACTGTGGCGCCGGCGGCTGTTGCGTATGACAACGCAAGCTTGGCCCCGGTAACGATACCTGGTTCGATATGCATTTTGTATTTTCCTTCCTTGACCGTCATCCCCGACAGCCGGTTTCACATTTCGCATGGCTGGTCTCCTGGCTTGCGGGTCAGTGCGCTTTGCTGCCTTCCCAGAGATGTTCTCCAGTGGCGTGCTGCAAAGCACTCTCCGCATACAGTCGCGGGGGCGGCTGTGGCTTGGGGCCTCTGGTGAAGATCGGCCCGACCACATTCCCATTTGATCCCCTGACACTCTAGTGCCGTGCGGGGAACCATGTTCTTTGACCGTGCGACCAAAGTGGCTGTCACGTCAAGTTGAAAACCGACGTTTACAGTCAAGTTGGCGGCCAGTGTCAGGCAAGGCCCTGTTTCACATGTCCCGGATCGCAATATCTTGTGGATAAGGCAGCGGAAGATAGCACATGCGGGGCACGGGGCGTTGACTCACGCAGTGTCACAGGGCGATGCTGTCGCAGATTGAGGAATCATACGGGCAAGGAACGTTGCGCTTTAGCAAACTGCGACTGAATGGCTTCAAGAGCTTTGTGGACCCCACTGATCTGATCATCGCAGATGGTTTGACAGGTGTTGTGGGCCCCAATGGCTGTGGCAAATCGAATTTGCTCGAGGCACTGCGCTGGGTCATGGGCGAGAATCGTCCGACCGCAATGCGTGGCGGGGGCATGGAAGACGTCATCTTTGCCGGCGCTGCAACACGGCCCGCGCGCAATTTCGCGGAAGTTTCTCTGGTCATCGACAATGGCGAAAGGCTGGCACCCGCGGCATTCAACGATGATGACAACCTCGAGATTGTGCGGCGGATCACGCGGGATGCGGGCTCGGCTTACAAGGTTGGGGCCAAGGACGTCCGCGCCCGTGATGTACAGATGTTGTTTGCGGATGCCTCGACCGGGGCGCATTCACCGGCGCTTGTGCGGCAAGGCCAGATTTCCGAACTGATCAATGCCAAGCCAAAAGCGCGCCGTCGTATCCTCGAAGAGGCTGCCGGGATTTCCGGACTTTACCAGCGCCGTCACGAAGCGGAACTGAAATTGAAAGGCGCCGAGACAAACCTGACCCGTGTCGATGACGTGATTGAGCAATTGGCAACACAACTGGGTCAGCTGGCGCGGCAGGCCAAGCAGGCCGCGCGTTACCGCGAGATCGGCGACAAGCTGCGTCGCGCCGAGGGGATGTTGCTGTTCCGTCGCTGGAAGGAAGCAGACGAGGCTTTGTTGGCGGCCGCCGAGCAATTGCGTGAACGTACGACCGTTGCCGCGCAAGCTGAAAAAGCTGCACGAGATGCTGCCAAGGCACGTGCTGTTGCCGAGGATGCCTTGCCTCCATTGCGCGAGGAAGAGGCCATCGCGGCAGCTGTCTTGCAGCGCTTGCAGGTGCAACGCGATACATTGAAAGATCAAGAGCAACGCGCACTTGAAATGATCGAGACCTTGCGTGCGCGGATTGAACAACTGACCCGCGATATGGACCGCGAAAGCGGTTTGAACAAGGATGCCGGCGAAACGATCGATCGGTTGGAGTGGGAATCCCGGGAGATCGCAAAAGCGGGTGAAGGCCATGATGCGCGGCTGGAAGAGGCACAGGTCGCCGCACGCGAGGCGGCGGGTGTGCTGCAACAACGCGAGGCTGATCTGGCGCAACTGACAGAAGATGTCGCACGGCTGGCGGCGCGACATCAATCAGCACAGCGTTTGCTTGATGATAACCGTACAACTCTTGCCAAGAGCGAAGAGGAAGCAGCCCGCGCCAAGGCCGCAATGGGCGAAGCAGAGACTGCTTTGCACAGGGCCGAGGCAGAGTTTGCCGCTGCTGGCGAAGCCGAGAAAGCGGCGGTTGCCGCTGCCGAGGCCGCTGACAGGGCCTTGGTTGAAGCCGAGACCGCGCGCGCCGATACGCAAGCGCGCGAAAGCGATGCGCGCGCGCTGCGTTCCGAGGCAGAGGGTGAGGCAAGTGCCTTGCGTGCCGAGGTTTCTGCCCTTGCAAAGCTGGTTGAGCGCGACACGGCAGAAGGTGGGCAAGTGCTTGATCTGTTGCGGGTGCAGGGCGGATACGAGAAAGCACTTGGTGCGGCACTGGCAGATGACCTGCGCGCGCCGGAGATTGACGCAAAAACCAAGTCCGGTTGGGCGCTGATGCCCGGTTATGGTATGACACAAACCCTGCCAGAGGGTGTGGCTGGGCTTGTGAACTATGTCACTGTTCCAGAGGTTTTGGCGCGTCGCATGAGCCAGATCGGCCTTGTTGATGCGCATGACGGACCGCGATTGCAGGCACAATTGAAACCGGGGCAGCGGCTGGTATCGATTGAAGGTGACCTGTGGCGCTGGGACGGGTTTCGCGCAGGGGCCGAAGATGCGCCATCCGCAGCTGCATTGCGTCTGCAGCAGTTGAACCGCCTAACCGAACTCAAGCGTGACCTGGAAGAGGCATCGGCCACTGCCGCCGGTGCGGCACAGGCGCATGAAACCCTGACCGGTATGCTCAAGGCCCAGACAGAGGCTGACCACGCCGCCCGCCAGGCGCGCCGCGACGCTGATCGCGCGGTCGCAGATGCCAACCGGGCGGCCAGCCGGGCAGAGGCAGATCGCAATCTGACGCAAGGCAAGCTGGAAAGTCTGGGCCTTGCCTTGAAACGCCATGAGGAAGAAGCGCTCAATGCACGTCGCG
This sequence comes from uncultured Loktanella sp., assembly GCA_964614205.1. Classification (GTDB taxonomy): domain Bacteria; phylum Pseudomonadota; class Alphaproteobacteria; order Rhodobacterales; family Rhodobacteraceae; genus Yoonia. The sequence continues at coordinate 42,492 of CAZTKF010000007.1, forward strand.
CCTTGGTTGCTGCAGAGAAGGCTGCCGAAGAACTGGGCGATCTGGAGACGGCACGCGCCTCTGTCGAAGATGTGAAAATGACAGTCGAGGCGGCGCGGATCACCATGATGTCCCGCCGGTCTGCCTATGACGAAGTGCGCCGTGAAGGTGAGGCACGGCTGAAACGCAGCCAAGAGATCACCAAGGAAATCAGCGGCTGGAAGCACCGGTTGGAAACGGCCAGCAAGCGCACGGCCGAGTTGGCGGAGCGCAAAACGGAATCTGAGGCAGCCCTGACAGAAGCAACGGCAGCCCCCGAAGAAATTGCTGCGAAACGCGCCGAACTTGCTGACGCCATTGCTGAGGCAGAGGTGCGCCGCAAGGCTTCCGCTGACAAGCTGGCGGAGGCCGATAACATCCTTCGTGAGGCGGGCCACCAAGAGCGCGAAGCGGAGCGCCAAGCCTCTGAGGCCCGCGAGGCGCGGGCGCGCTCTGAAGCGCGGTCCGATGCTGCACGTGAAACTGTGGCCTATGCTGCAGAGCGGATTTTGGAAGCGCAGGATGTGACACCGCAAAAGCTGCTGGAAACACTCGAGACGAATGTCGACCAGATGCCGGTGGCCGAGGTGATCGAAGGGCAGGTCAACGCGCTCAAGCGCCAGCGTGATGCGCTGGGCGCTGTCAACCTGCGTGCCGAAGAAGATGCCAAGGACGTACAAGTCGAGCATGACGGGCTGGTGTCCGAGAAGGCGGATCTGGAAGCAGCCATCGCAGCGCTCCGGTCTGGCATTGCAAGTCTGAACAGGGAAGGCCGCGAGCGGTTGTTGACCGCATTTGAGCAGGTGAACGAAAATTTCGGCCTGCTCTTTACCCATCTTTTCGGCGGGGGCGAGGCAAAGCTGGTGCTGGTGGAATCCGATGATCCGCTGGAAGCCGGTCTTGAGATCATGTGCCAGCCGCCGGGCAAGAAACTCAGCACGCTCTCTTTGTTGTCAGGTGGCGAGCAGACGCTGACGGCGCTTGCGCTGATCTTTGCGGTGTTTCTTGCCAACCCCGCCCCGATCTGTGTGCTGGATGAGGTTGACGCGCCACTGGATGACGCCAACGTGACCCGTTTCTGCGATCTTCTGGATGAAATGACCCGCCGCACCGAAACACGATTCCTGATCATCACGCACCACGCGGTCACAATGAGCCGGATGGACCGGCTCTTTGGGGTGACGATGGGTGAACAGGGTGTGTCGCAGTTGGTCTCGGTTGATCTCAAGCGGGCCGCTGCGATGGTGGCCTAGGGCCGGAGCCTCCGGCGGGGATATTTGTTGGGCCAATAATAACCTCGATGGTATCAAAGCCGGTTAAGGAGCTCCTGCGTCGGCCACGCATCCGCCGGCATCCCCAGCCGTACTTGTTCAGCTTGAACGGCAGCCCGGGTCATGGCACCCAAGATGCCATCAATGCCGCCCACATCATGGCCCCGTTGTATGAGTTTCTGCTGCAACTGCTGCATTTGCGGGCCAGTGAGTGCCGGAGTCGGGTTGCCGGCATCATAGACAGCAGCCCCCCCCAGGCGCGTTGCGAAATAGGCAGCTGTTGTCACGTAGACAAAGCTTTTGTTCCAGTCGAAATAGACTTCAAAATTGGGGTAGGCCAGAAACGCTGGTCCGTCACGCCCCATTGGCAGCAGTACCGAAGCTTGCAAATTTGAGGGGCCCAGACTGCCCTCGCGTGCGCGGACACCCCGCGCGGCCCAATCCCGCACGCTTGCCTTGTGGTTCAGGCCGGTTTGCGACCAGTCCAGGTCTGCAGGTACGACAATTTCCTGCAACCATGGCTCGTTCGGCCGCCATCCTAAAGAGGAAAGAACATTTGCACCCGTCATCAGTGCATCTGGCGATGAACCTTTCAGATCCACGATCCCGTCACCATCACCGTCCATGCCTTGGCGTACGATTTCGCGCGGCAATTTTTGCAACTGTCCGATTTCCCCTGCCCATGCCCCGGTCGTGGTCGCGGGGTTCATCCCGCCGCGGCGAAAGAGCTCGATTGCGGCGATCAGTTGTGGGCGAAACAGTTCTGGTCGACGGCAGTCATGGGCCAGAGTCAGTAGCGCATTGCGCGTGTTGAAGCTGCCTTGCACCTGCCCATAGTCCGTTTCGAACGCCCAGAAGGCCAAAAGCACACCACGCGGGATACCAAAGCGCGCTTCGATGGCGTCAAATGTACTGTCGAAGCGCTGCCCGTAGATCCGGCCGTTATCAATCCGGTTCTGGCTGATCAGGGCACGTGAAAAACTGATGAAGTCACGTTGGAATACGCCCTGCGCGCGGTCTGCGTTGATGACCGATTGTTCGATCTGCGCGCCTTGGAAGAAGGCATCAACTGTCTGGGCGGGTAGGCCTTCGGCCCGTGCCTCGGCCTTGACCCCTTCGATAAAGGCGTCCACCGGCCCGCCACAGGTTTGTGCAGCGGCTGTACTGGCGAAAATCGAAAGGACGAGGGCCGCTGCGCGCATGGGTGTTCTCCGGAATGCCGTTTCCACACAGCCTAGCAGGGGCAATGCCCAAAGCAAGGTCGGTGCAGGCGGCAATGTGGGAAATTGCCTATCAGGCGAGGTGCTGCAACACCGCAAAGGCAAATGCCAGTCCAAGTGCGAGTGTCCAGGTCTTCCACAGGACCGCAACGGCCTGATCGATATGTTCGGCGTGAAGGTTTCGTTCGCCGTCACCATTCACAAAAGGATAGTCCCTGATCTCACCGTCATAGCTGCGCGGCCCGCTCAGTGCGATATCCAACCCATGTGCCATAGCAGCTTCAGGCCATCCGGCATTCGGCGAACGATGCAATGGTGCCTCTTGGAAGATGGCTCTTGCCGGTGGGCGTGTCGTGACCGCCCAGATCAACAGAGCAGTCAGACGGGCCGGAATGAGATTGAGCAGATCATCAAGTTTCGCGGAGGCCCACCCGTATTCCGCGTGTCTGGGTGTCTGGTAGCCGATCATACTGTCAGCGGTGTTGGTGATCTTATAGATCAGCAGTCCGGGTAATCCGGCCAGAGCGAACCAGAAGATCGGCGCAATGACACCGTCCGACAGGTTTTCGGCGGCGCTTTCGATGGCGGAGCGGGCGACGGCCGATCGTTCCATCGCCTTGGTATCGCGTCCGACGATCATGGCGACGCTGCGCCGCCCGTCACCGAGCGATAGGCGCAGGGCATCCCCGACAGCCTGCACGTGCGCGACCAGTGATTTCTGCGCAAGCAGAACGGCCAGCACGATCACATCAAGGATGTTGCCCGGCGCCGACTGGATCAGCCAGCCTGCAACGCCGACTGCCAGACACAAGGCCGCAATTGTCAGGATGCCTCTCTGCCGTCTGTTGTCGCCCGCATTGAAACTCCGGTCGCACCATCCGATCAGCCGGCCCATCAAGATAGCAGGGTGCGGGATTCGCGACCAAAGCCATTTGGGTTCGCCCAATAGCGCATCCAGCAACATGCCGAAGACAAGCGTCAAAAAGCGGCCTCCAATTGCGCCCAGCGGTCTGGGGCGGGCAGTCCCAAACGCAGCCAATCAGGGGCATAGGGAAAGATGCGTGACCAGATCCGGTGTTCGGCAAGCCTGTCTTGAACGGCCATTGCGTCATGCACCCGATAGAGGCGAAAGAGGCTGGTGCCGCCGACAAGGTCTGCGCCGCTCTTTCCCACAAGCGCATCCAGACGTCTGGCGTTTTCTGCCAGTCGTACCCGTGTTTCCTTGGCCCAAGCGAGGTCAGACAAGGCCTCGGCCCCGATCGACAGGGCAGGCCCAGAGATTTGCCACGGCCCCAGAAGGTCGGCCAGTCTTGCAATGAGTTCGGGGTCTCCGATGGCGAAGCCAAGCCGAAGTCCAGCCAGGCCCCAGAATTTGCCAAAACTCTTCAGAACAACAACACCGGGCCGCGATGCCAAATGGATCAGCGACTGATCTGGCATGACGTCGCAAAAACTTTCATCGATCACGGTGTAAGCTGCTTCGAAATCGTTGACGCTCCAGATGTGACCATCGGGATTGTTGGGGTGTACCGCGACCAGCGCGTGGCTTGGATCTTGCCCCAAGCGCCATCCAGGTGTGGAAAAGGCGGCCCCGTGTTCGTTGTAGGTCGGTCCCGGGATGCAGACCTCGCCTATCGGAATGACGCGTGGGAGAGCTGCAATAATCGCCGAAGCCCCGGTTGCACCGATGATTGCCGCGCTATCGGGGACGTTCCAGAAACTGCGCGCCAAGGCGTAAATCCGCGCGAATGCCGCTTCGTCAGGCAAGGCGGTCCAAGTATCCTGTGGCATCTCGGGGATCGGGTATGGGACAGGATTAATGCCAGTCGACAGGTCAAGCCAGTCTGCCCGCGTCCCGCCATATGTGGCGATGGCCGCATCAAGCCCGCCGCCATGATCGCGTTTGCCGCTCATTCGTCTAGCGGCAATGGTGGATGGCGGGTCACGAAATGGCCTTTCACGGCTTGTGGCCATTCGCGATACGGGACCTGTCCCGTTGCAGAGCCTGCATGCGCCATGGCATAGGCAACGATCCCGCTCGCGGCTTCGGTTGTCGGTTCAAATGCACCCAAAGTGTAATTGAGTTTGCCCGCGCCCTGAATTGCGACATTGCAGGCATTCTTGCATCCCATCAGACAAGAGACCCTGCGGGTCTTTACGTCTTGCAGACCGGTTGCTGCAGCCTCGACCAGTTTGGCAAGCGCCTCGCCGTCGGTCTGGGCCATATCGCCCGCGTCCCACCCTTCTTGTTTGCAGGTGTCGCAAATGGTGATCCAGGTTGTCATGCAGGGGAGCCTCTTTCTTGCTGTCGCGTTTCAAGCGCATTCGCGCCGTCAACACAAGGCCATCGGCAAGGACCTGTCCTTTGGTACAGTTCAATTCCGGCGTTAACACTTCGTTAAGGATTTCGTCACAGTTGTCGTCAGTACGCGGGTGAAGAACCAGTTTTAACAAGTTTTGTGGGTACCGGAAGGGTGGGAATGATGAAGGCTTTGATTGTCCAGCGGAATGATGACTTGGGGCGAATCTGGCAGCGGCATCTTGAGCGGCTTGACGTGCATGTGTCCTGTGTGCGTACGGCCGAAGATGCCTTGCAAATGGTGCAGGCTACTGGGTTCGACGTGATTGTGCTGGATCTGGTTCTGACCGAGGGCAGCGCCCTGGCGATTGCGGACCTCGTCCAATTCCGTCAGCCGGACGCCAATATTGTTTTCGTCACGGACACCACATTCTTTTCGGACGGGTCCATTTTCACTCATGCGGGGAATGCCCGTGCCTTGGTGAAAACGGCGACACCTCCCAAAGACCTTGCCGCAATCGTTCACCACTACGCCATCAGGCCCCCCGACCATGCGGGGCGTCATAGTCCAGCTCCGGGTTGATCGGGATGATCCTGTGCGGGTTAATGCTATTGTGGCTGTAGTGATAGTGCCGCACGATGTGGTGCATGTTCACGGTCGCAGCGATTCCCGGCATTTGGTAAAGCTCACGCAGAAAGCCCGACATGTTGGGATAGTCCGCAATCCGTTTGCGGTTGCACTTGAAGTGCAGGTGATAGACCGGATCGAAGCGGACAAGTGTTGTCCAAAGGCGCCAGTCTGCCTCGGTCAGGCGTTCACCTATCAAATACCGGTTTTCGCCCAGCCGTTGTTCCAGCCAATCCAGCGTGTCAAACAAGGGGTGGACCGCATTTTCATAGGCTTCCTGCGATGTTGCAAAGCCGGATTTATAGACGCCGTTGTTGAGTGTATCATAGATGCGGTCGTTCACCGGCGCGATGGCATCGCGCAATTCTTGTGGCCAATAATCATCGGTATTGCCGGTAATTCCATCAAAGGCCGAATTGAACATGCGGATAATCTCGGAGCTTTCGTTTGAGACGATTGTCTCGCGCTCTTTGTCCCATAAGATCGGCACCGTGACGCGACCATTCATGTCCGGAAGCGCCTTGAGATAAATATCCCGTGCAAACGGTAGACCATAGAGCGTGTCTCCGGTGGCGCCGTAATCGTCTGTTTCAAAGGTCCAGCCGTCAGAGAGCATGTCGGGATGCACGGCAGAGATGCCGATATGGCCCGTCAGGCCCTTGAGTTGCCGGAAGACCAGTGTGCGATGGGCCCAAGGGCAGGCATAGGATAGATAGAGATGATAGCGTCCGCTTTCAGCTTTGAACCCGCCCTCGCCTGATGGGCCGGCAGAGCCATCGGCGGTGATCCAATTGCGGAACTGCGCGTCCTTGCGCACAAATGCGCCGCCAGTCTTCTTGGTGTCATACCAATCATCATGCCATACACCGTCTACCAGTTGGCCCATCTTCAACATCCTTCTATTTGCCTGCACGCTAGTTAGTATTCTGACGCAGATGAACAAATAGGCGCGTAAGCGCACCATCAGTGCATTTGCGCACATAATCTTCCGGTCTTGCTTGCCGCCCCTCGGTGCTTATGCGTCGCTTAAGCGTTTGCCCAATGCGGCCGTCCCGACTATACCCAGCGGCGACGAAGCCACTACAGGGCCAGAGAGGTTGGAGACGGCAGGGTTGACCCAAAACGGGAACTGCGCCGCTCGTCGTCAAGACCCGTTGGGATGGGCTCTCTGGCGTGTGACAAAACGGAGGACACCGATGCGGGGTTTTTTAGCAATCTTGATTATCTGTTCTGGATCATCGGTGATGGCGCATCCGGGCCATTGGGCCGATGTGGCAGGCCATGACCACTGGATTGCAGGTGCGGCCATCGGTTTGGCCGGCCTTGCCGCGATCTGGGGCGCCTTGAAGGGCAAGAAAGAAAAGGAAGCCGCCGCCGAGGCTGAGGAAGAGCTGGAAGAGGAAGCGGCATGAAAACCGGTGTCATGATTTGCGGCCACGGATCGCGCAGCCAGTCTGCGGTTGATGAATTCGCGACCCTTGCAGACAAACTGCCAGCCTATCTGCCCGAAGACTGGTTGACCGAGTACGGCTATCTGGAGTTCGCGAACCCTGTTATACGTGATGGCCTCGACAAACTGCGTGAAGCAGGTTGTGAACGTGTCTTGGCCGTGCCCGGGATGCTCTTTGCGGCGATGCATGCCAAAAATGACATCCCGACAGTTCTCAATACATATGCCGCAAAACATGGGATCACCGTGCAATACGGTCGCGAACTGGGTGTCGATCCCAAGATGATCGCCGCCGCTGCCAGCCGGATTCAGGATGCTGTCGATCGGGCGAATGCCGCAATGGGTGAAATGCCTCTGACCGAAACCTGTCTTGTCGTGATCGGGCGGGGGGCGTCGGACCCAGATGCAAATGGAAACGTGTCCAAGATTGCGCGGATGTTGCAGGAAGGCATGGGCTTTGGCTGGTGCGAAGTCGGCTATTCGGGCGTGACCTTCCCCTTGGTCGAGCCGTGTCTGCAGCACGTGGCGCGACTGCCTTACAAGCGCGTCATCGTGTTTCCTTATTTCTTGTTCTCGGGCATTCTGATCGACCGGATTTATGGATTCACGGATCAGGTTGCCGCCGAGCACACCGATATCCAATTCGTCAAGGCAGGTTATCTGGGCGATCATCCGAAGGTGCTGGAAACCTTTGCCGAGCGGATCATGGAGCAGGTCAGCGAAACACCGCCACCAAACTGCGGGATCTGCGGGTATCGCAGTCAGGTTTTGGCGCTGGAAGAAGGTAAGCATCACCATATCAGCGCCGCAGACCGCGCGCATCCGGCATTCGGCGCGGTGCCGCCACCGACCTGCGTGTTGTGCAAATACCGGACCGCTGTGCTTGGGTTCGAGGGCGAAGTGGGCGCTGTACAGGAAAGCCACCACCATCATGTCGAGGGTCAGGGTGCAAATGCGCCGGGGTCCAATGTGGCAGATTGCACACTGTGCGACACCTTCTGCACCGGGATGTGCCGGTTGGAGGCGTCCGATCACCACCATCATCACCACGACCACGGGCATCACCATCACCACGATCATGATCACGACCATCATCATCACGCGCCGTACCCCCATGCCAAACACCCGCACGGTCCGGAAAGTGCGCGCAAGACCAGAGCGGGCTGAATATTCTCTTGCCACATGAACTCCCGCCGGAGGCTCTGGCGGTTATCACCCAAGACAAAGGCCCGCACGTGCGCCCCTACGAAACAGACCCCGCCGCAATTTATGCGCAAAGTTTTGCAACGGTCCGAGCAGAAGCGCGGCTCGAACGGTTCCCGCCTGCAATGCATCCGTTGTTCACGCGGCTGATTCATTCCTGCGGTATGGTCGAGATCGCGGACCGGCTGGCTTTCTCGCAAGGCGCTGTGAAAGCCGGGCAAATGGCCCTGAAAGCCGGAGCACCTGTTTTGTGCGATTGTGAAATGGTTGGCGCTGGGATCATCCGGCGGTATCTGCCCGCTGCGAATGACGTGATTGTGACGCTGAACGACCCGTCGGTGCCCCAGCGGGCGAAAGAGATTGGCAACACCCGCTCTGCGGCTGCTGTCGAACTTTGGCAGGACCGGATCGAGGGTGCTGTCGTTGCCATCGGGAACGCGCCAACCGCCCTGTTTCACCTGCTTGAACTGCTGGACGCCGGATGGCCGAAACCTGCGGTGATACTGGGGTTCCCGGTGGGCTTTGTGGGTGCTGCGGAAAGCAAGGCCGAGCTTGCAGCCCGTCCCCGCGGGTGTGACTATGTCGCGCTGCGTGGACGGCGTGGCGGGTCTGCCATGGCCTCTGCGGCTGTTAATGCCCTCGCTGCGGGGTTGCCCGAAGATGCGTAATCAGGCGCTTGTCATGCCCGACGGGCATTCCGCGCGAAGCCACTGCTAGGAGGCGACAAGCGATGACTGACCCATGGCTCCATATCGTCGGGATCGGTGAGGACGGGATGGATGGACTTGTTCCCGCAACCCGTGCCGTCGTCGAGGCCGCAGAGATCATAGTCGGGGGCGAGCGGCACCATACGCTGACCGGAAACCTGACGGCTGAACGTCTGGCGTGGCCCCACCCGTTCGATGCGTTGATTTCGACAATCGAGGGCCTGCGCGGCAGGCGTGTCGTCATACTGGCGACGGGCGACCCTTTATGGTTCTCGGTCGGGGCACGGATTGGTCGTGCCATAGACCCGCGCGAGATTATCTACCATCCGCAACTTTCCGCCTTCCAGCTTGCGGCGGCGCGCATGGGGTGGTCTTTGCCTGATGTTGAAACGCTGACGGTGCATGGTCGCCCTGTCGAGCAGATGATCGCCTTCATCCAGCCGGATGCGCAGTTGCTGGTTCTTACGACCGGAGCTGAGACACCTGCCCAGATTGCAGCTTTCCTGACCGAGCGCGGGTTCGGGCAGTCGAGGATGACCGTTCTGGCTGCGATGGGCGGCAAGGATGAGGCCCGCTTTGAGGGGCTGGCTGATAGCTGGGATCACACGGTACCGGCTTTCAACACGCTTGCTGTTCATTGTGTTGCTGCCCCTGATGCAGCTTTGCTTCCACGTGTTCCGGGGTTGGCTGATGACCTGTTTCAGTCCGATGGGACCATGACCAAGCAAGAAGTACGCGCCGCCACAGTCGCCAAGCTTATGCCCATGCGGGGGGCGCTCTTGTGGGATATCGGTTGTGGTTGTGGATCGGTCGCGATCGAATGGATGCGCGCGGCGCGATATGCGCGAGCAATAGGGATTGAGCCCCGCGCTGACAGGCGTGCCATGGCGGCTGCAAATGCTTTGGCGTTGGGTGTGCCGAAGCTTTCTCTGGTCGATGGGTTGGTGCCTCAGGCGCTGGAAGGCCTAGAGGCACCCGATGCCATTTTCATCGGTGGCGGGCTGAGCCGTGACACCTTTGATGCGGCTTGGGCGGCGCTGCGCCCCTTGGGCCGACTTGTGGCAAACGCTGTGACGTTGGAGAGCGAGGCGGAGCTGATCGCCCTGCACAAGGCGCATGGCGGCGATCTGGTGAAGCTCTTGGTTCATCGCGCGGAGCCGGTGGGCCGCCTGACCGGATGGCGGCCACTCATGCCGGTTACACAATGGAGTCTAGTGAAGCGATGAAGGGCGTTCTTTACGGTGTAGGTTTGGGGCCGGGTGCGCCCGACCTTATGACGCTGCGCGCGGCGCGACTGATTGAGGCGGCCACGGTGGTGGCTTATCCCACGCTCGCGGGGGCTGCGAGTTTTGCGCGTTCTATTGCCGCTGATCTGATAGCCCCCGACGCGCGGGAGATCATAATGGATGTCCCGATGTCAGTGGAACGTGCGCCCGCGCAGGAAGCCTATGACAAGGGCGCAGCCGAGATTGCCGCCGTATTGGAAGCTGGACATGATGTCATATGTCTCTGCGAAGGCGACCCGTTTTTTTATGGCTCTTTTATGTATCTCTTTGCGCGGTTGTCTGCCGCCTATCAAGTCAAGGTTATTCCCGGTGTCACCTCGGTCACGGCATGCGCGGCACGGGCCGGCATGCCGCTGGCCGCCCGCAATGAACGGCTGACGGTATTGCCTGGACCTTTGCCAGAAGACGAATTGCGCGCACGGATCGAAGGCGCAGAGAGCGTCGTCATCATGAAGGTCGGGCGGCATCTGGCCAAGATACGTGGCGTGATTGACAGGCTGGGCCTGACTGGCGATGCCGTTTATGTCGAGCGGGCGACCTTGCCGGAAGAGGTTGTGCTACCATTGGCAGATGCACCCGAGAAGGCGCCGTACTTCTCGATGATCTTGTTGACGAAAGGGGCCGATCCTTGGCTTTGAAACCTGTTGTTCTGGCGCTGTCGCGCTCTGGTGAGGCAACGGCGCATCGCGTCGCGGCAACCCTTGGCGCATATGTCCACGGCCGTGAAGGCCGCGTCGATCGGGCAGATGCCTTTTTCGCCAATGCGCTGGATCATGCGCGCGATCTTTTTGCCGCCGGTGTCCCGATTGTCGGTGTCTGCGCGTCCGGTATCCTGATCCGCGCGGTCGCACCATTGTTGGCTGACAAGACGACAGAGCCGCCGGTTGTTTCCGTTTCGGATGATGGTGCAGTTGTTGTCCCTCTCTTGGGTGGGCACCGTGGCGCAAACAAACTGTCTGCCCAGATTTCCGCGGCATTGGGTGCCGTTTCAGCGGTGACAACGGCCGGAGATGTGGCGCTGGGTGTGGCACTGGATGCACCACCCGCCGGATGGCGTTTGGTCAATCGCAAAGACGCAAAGGCGGCAATGGCGGGTTTGCTGTCCGGAGGTGGCGCAGAGGTCGTCGGCGACGCGCCGTGGTTGGCACATTTGCCGAAAGGTGATGCTGTGCGGCTGTCCTGCACGATGGCGCGGCAGGATGATCTGGGTGCGGCGCACCTTCAGTTTGCGCCGCAGCGGTTGGCGCTGGGTGTCGGTTGCGCGCGCAATTGTCCTGCAGATGAACTGGCAGCCTTGGTATCGGATACCCTGCAAGAGGCAGGTGTCGCGCCGGAGGCGGTGCATTCGGTGAACACGATTTCACTGAAAGCGGACGAACCTGCGATCATCGCGCTTGCCAAGGATTTGGGTGTTCCGCTGCGATTGTTCGAAGCCGATGCGCTGGAAGCGCAGACGCCGCGGTTGCAGAACCCGTCCGATGTTGTCTTTGCCGAAGTCGGCGCGCATGGCGTTTCGGAAGCTGCGGCATTGGCGCAGGCGGGTGATGCGGGTGAATTCCTTGTCGCCAAGCGCAAGACCACGAACGCGACCTGTGCCTTGGTCGTGACGCCTGAACCGCTGGTGAGCCTTAACGGGCGCGCGCGCGGTCGTCTCTCGGTGGTTGGCATTGGTCCCGGGCAAGCCGCGTGGCGCACACCTGAGGTTTCGCGCCTGGTGTCAGAGGCGGAAGAGCTTGTGGGCTACGGTCTTTATATCGATCTGCTGGGGCCGTTGGCTGTGGGTAAGGAACGTTCCGATTTCCCGCTGGGTGGCGAAGAAGAACGTTGCCGCTATGCGCTTGAACAGGCGGGGCGGGGCAAGAAAGTGGCCTTAGTCTGCTCGGGTGATGCGGGAATCTATGCCATGGCTGCGCTGGTTTTCGAGTTGCTGGATCGTGGACCGGACAAGATGGGCGTGAGTGATGCCGCCCGCCGTGTTGAGGTAGTCTGTTCGCCCGGTGTCAGTGCGTTACAGGGCGCCGCGGCACGCGCTGGCGCGCCTTTGGGCCATGATTTCTGTGCGATTTCGCTATCGGATCTGCTGACACCGCGCGAAGATATCTTAAAGCGGCTGAAGGCGGCGGCGGAAGGTGACTTTGTCATTGCCTTTTATAATCCGGTGTCGATGCGCCGCCGGACCCTGCTGGCCGAGGCGCGCGATATCCTGCTGCAGCATCGTCCGGCAGACACGCCAGTGATGCTGGCCTCATCCCTTGGGCGGCCCGAAGAGCATGTGCGCTATCGCCGTCTTGATGCGCTTGAAGTTGATGAGGTGGATATGTTGACAGTGGTGTTGATCGGGTCGTCGCATTCGCGGCTGGCCGCGCTTGGCGAAGGGCCGCGAATGTACACGCCGCGCGGCTATGCGCGCAAGATTGACGGAGATCTGGCGGGATGACGCTGTCTGGCTGGCGCCAAATGCGCCCCACCCTCCATCCCGTTGCATCCGGCGAGAGTTCTTGGGCCAAGATAAAGAAAGGAAAACTCCTTTGACCGTTTATTTCATTGGGGCGGGACCGGGTGATCCTGAATTGCTGACGCTGAAAGCGGCGCGGATCATCGGGGAATGTCCGGTGTGTCTTTATGCAGGTTCCCTTGTGCCTGCCGAAGTTGTGGCCTGTGCACCTGAGGGGGCACGGGTCATGGATACGGCCCCGATGACCTTGGATGATACGCATGGGGAAATCGTCAGGGCGCATGCCAAGGGGCAGGATGTGGCCCGTGTGCATTCGGGGGACCCATCGCTTTATGGTGCGATTGCAGAGCAGATTCGCCGCCTGAAAGCCGACGGGATTGACTATCAAATCATCCCGGGTGTTCCGGCTTACGCTGCCGCTGCGGCGGCCTTGGGAACGGAACTGACGGTGCCGGAAGTCGCGCAGTCGATCATTCTGACGCGCATGTCGATGAAGTCGACGGGGATGCCCGCGGGTGAGACGCTTGAAAATTTCGCGCGGACAGGTGCGACACTTGCAATCCACCTCGGCATTCGCGCGCTGCGCGAGATCGAGCGGCAGCTGGCCCCCTATTATGGCGAGGATTGCCCTGTGGCTGTGATCTACCGTGTCGGCTGGCCTGATCAGATGATCATCCGTGGCACGTTGACGGATGTGCGCGAGAAGGTGCGCGCAGCAAAGATTACGCGGACGGCGCTGATCCTTGTTGGCCCAGCCTTGGCCGATTCGCACGGGTTTCCGGATTCAGCTCTCTATGATGCGGCCAAGCCGCATGTGCTGCGACCGCGTGTGAAGGCATAAAACTAAGGCCTTTCTGCGCTGCGGCGGATTTTGTCATTTGATATTTACCATTCTCGGGTCATCTTCTGACATGTCTGGAGGGACTTGTTATGTATACGTTTTTGCCTGATGCGGTACGTCAGGGTCTGGAAGAGGCGCGCAAAGCTGCGCTCAAGCGCAAGGATCGTCTGTCTGTTCACGACGGGGACGACACTTATCGCATTCGCCGTTTCTGGGATGGTGGGTTTGCCCTTGATCTGGAAGGGTCGGATCGGTTGCGCGGCCATGTCGATATCTATGACGGACCCAAGCATCTTTATACGTGCCTTGTTGTCTCTTCGGTTGATGAAGACTTCGAACGGGTCTTTGAATTCAAGTGGGCGACGCCCGTTGCAACGGAACCGGCTGCGGACTTTGTCCGCCCCGATTTTGTACCGGCAGGCTTGATTGGCCGCTAGGTCCTTGCACTATTGCAAGTCGCTAAAGGCGTCCTGCATGCGCCGGACCGCCTCTTGGACCGTGGCATTCTGGGTTGCGAGGTTGAAACGCATAAAAGTTTCCCCTCCGGTGCCAAATGTCGGCCCCTGAGAGACAGCGATCTTGGCGGTGTCGCGGATACGTTCTGCAACTTCTGCATGTGTCATGCCTGTTCCCGAGAAATCGACCCAGGCGAGATATGTGGATTGCAGCGGCATGGACCACACGCCGGGGATGGCGTTGATGCCTGCGTTGAAAATCGTACAGTTGCTTTGCAGGTGGGCGATTTGTGCGTCAGCCCATTTGGCACCTTCGGGCGAGTAGGCGGCAGTGATCATCTTTATGCCCAGCAAGGAAGGGTAATAGTCGAGTGTTGAAAGTCGCTTGCGCATTGCGGCTCGCAATTCCGGATTTGCGATGATTATGTTTCCGGTGCGTTGCCCCGCGATATTGAAGGTCTTGGAGGCGGCGGTCAGAGAAACGGTGTTATCGGTATCCTCTGAGGCTGCCACGGCCATCGGTACAAAGGTATTTCCAGGATAGACAAGATCGTGATGAATCTCGTCACTGACCAGAAGCAGCCCATTCCTGCGTGCGAATTGCGACACGGCCCGTAGTTCGTCTTCTGTCCAGACCCGACCAGAGGGGTTTTGCGGTGAGCACCAGATCAGAATCTTCTCTTTGCCGGTCAGGCGGGATTGCGCATCTTCCAGATCAAGGACGTAAGTTTGGCCTTGCCGCGCTAGCGGACATTCGGTGACGATCCTACCTGTCTTGTTAATCTTCAGCGCGAATTCGTGGTAGACTGGCGTAAAAATCACTGCGCCATCACTGGGCTCTGTCCAGACATCAAGGCAAAGCGCAATCGCATTCCCAAGGCCCTGTGTTGTCAGAATCCAGTCCTTCTCGACTGCCCAGTTATGGCGTGTTTGCATCCACCATTGGATCGCGCCAAGGTAGGCGTCGTCTTCGAAACCATAGCCGAACACGCCGTGGTCGGCGGCGGCCCTCACGGCGTCAATCACACAAGGGGCGGTTTGATAGTCAGAGTCGGCAGTCCACATCGCGAGCCCGTCTTTTGGCGACACACCATAAAGCTTCTCCATTCGGTCCCACTTTGTGCTGTTGGTGCCGCGACGGTCGATGGGGGTATTGAACGACATGTGTTTCTCCTGCTGTCTTGCCGGCAAATTGGGGCGATGCAGCAACGGGCGCAAGGCGAAAAACGCCCTGTGCTTGCGATGCGCGGCAGGACACACTAGATCAGCGCTATGGCACTGCGAAATATACTCATCCATCCTGATCCACGTCTGAAGAAAGTGGCGACGCCGGTTGCAACGGTGAACGATGATCTGCGCCGTTTGGCTGATGATATGCTTGAGACGATGTATAATGCGCCGGGCATTGGTCTTGCTGCCCCGCAGATCGCAGTGATGAGCCGGATGCTGGTTATGGATTGCGCCAAGGAAGACAATGCAACGCCAGAGCCGATGGTGTTGATAAATCCGGAAGTCACATGGCATTCCGAAGAGAAAAATGTCTATGAAGAGGGCTGCCTGTCGATCCCCGAACAATATGCCGAGGTTGAGCGCCCGACCGAGGTAGAGGTGACGTGGACGGACCTTGACGGTCAATCCAAGCGCGAACGGTTTGACGGATTGTGGGCAACCTGTGTGCAGCACGAGATTGACCATCTGGATGGCAAACTTTTTATCGATTACCTGAAACCGTTGAAACGTCAGATGATCACCCGCAAAATGCAAAAGCTGAAACGCGAAATGGCGCGGGGCTAGGGTTTGGCGGTCCTTCCACTTCGGTTTGAAGGTGACCCGGTCTTGTTGAAGACGGCTGCTCCGGTTGAGGTGTTCGGTGCGCCGCTTTCCACACTTGTCAGGGACATGTTCGAAACGATGTATGCCGCGCCCGGCCGTGGGTTGGCTGCGCCACAAGTGGGGGTAAGCCAGCGGGTCTTTGTTGTCGATACCACATGGAAAGATGCGGATCCTGATCCGATGATCTTTGTGAACCCGCAGATCACGGCCCGCGCAGAGCAACAGGAGGTCGGGACAGAGGCCTGCCTGTCAATTCCCGGTAAGAGCTATGATGTCAGCCGTCCCATATGGGTCGCGCTCTCTTGGCAGGATATGGATGGGCGCAGACAGAGCGGTCGCTTTGAAGGTGTTCAGGCGGTCTGTATCAGCCATGAATTCGATCATCTGGAAGGCCTTTTGATTACGCAAACGGGAACCCTGCGATGACACACCGTCCCTTTGTCATGTGGCCGCATCCAGCGCTCCGGACCCCGGCAAAACCAGTTGCACAGGTTACAGATGAGGTACGCGCAATCTGGGACGAGATGATCGTGGCGATGGATCGGATGCCGGGTGTTGGTCTGGCGGCGCCGCAACTGGGGATCGACATGGCGCTTGCCGTCGTCGACGCCTCTGAGGGGCGCGGACAGGCAATCCGCATGGCAAACCCAACGGTCTTGCATACCAGCGTTGAGCCGCGGGTGCATGAGGAAGGATCCCCCAATCTGCCCGGTGTTTGGGCCAAGGTGACCCGACCACGCGCGGTGACGGTGCGGTTCCTGAATGCGGACGGTCAATGGGACCGGCAGGACTTTGTCGGGCTCTGGGCGACTTCGGTGCAGCATCAGATTGATCATTTGGCAGGCAAGATGTTCTTTGACCACCTGACGCGGGTGAAGCGGGATATGCTGATCAAGAAGTCTGCGAAGTTGCAGCGGCGTTGAGGTGTTGTTGCCTCTGGGGCAAGTTTAATTGAACAAGGAAAGTCGAGAGCGATGCGCATCATCTTCATGGGGACACCTGATTTTTCGGTGCCGGTTCTTGATGCGCTTGTGAGTGCAGGGCATGAAGTTGTGGCTGTTTATTGTCAGCCACCGCGGCCAGCAGGGCGCGGCAAGAAGGATCGGCCATCGCCTGTGCAACAGCGTGCCGAGGCGCTGGGGCTTGACGTGCGTCATCCTGTTTCGCTGAAAGGCGCGGCAGAGCAGGCCGATTTTGCGGCCTTGGGAGCGGATGTCGCAGTGGTCGTTGCCTATGGTCTGATTTTGCCGCAAGCCATTTTGGATATGCCCAAGGCTGGGTGTCTGAATATCCACGCTTCTCTCTTGCCACGCTGGCGTGGTGCGGCGCCCATCCACCGTGCAATCATGGCTGGCGATTCCCATACTGGTGTATGCATCATGCAAATGGAGGCGGGTCTGGATACCGGACCTGTCTTGTTGTGCGAAGCAACGCCGATCGGCCCGGAAGAAACGACGGGACAACTCCATGACCGGCTTTCGCAGATGGGCGCGAGGCTGGTTGTGCAAGCTCTGGATGACCTGAACGCGCTGTCCCCTGATCCGCAGCCGGACGTGGGCGTGACCTATGCCGCCAAGATCGACAAGGCCGAAGCCCGCGTTGACTGGTCGCGGTCTGCCGCAGAGGTCAGCCGGCTGATCCGTGGCCTGTCACCCTTTCCCGGAGCATGGTGTGATGTGGCGGGTGAGCGGGTCAAGTTGCTGGGTGCGCGCGCAGTGGATGGTGCAGGCGTGCCGGGGCAGGTGCTTGGCGGATTTACGATCGCATGTGGTGACGGTGCAGTTGAAGTGACGCGGGCCCAACGGGCCGGAAAGAAAGCGATGTCGGCCGATGAAATATTGAAAGGTCTGACGCTGGGCCCAAGAATTGGGTGATGGCTTGCTTGGCCGGATTGTCACGTTCGCATGTGATTTGCGAAATTTCGCCTGATGGTCATTTTGTCCGTCCCGTTCAGAGTGCTATCAGGGGATTCGGACATTTCAGGGTAGCGTGATGACATCTGAGACAAAACTAACCCGCCGGTCATTCGCAGCAATGGCGATGGCAAGTACGGCTGCAGCCTGTGCGCCTCGGGTGCCTGTCACGGAAATCGAAACGCCAGAACCGGAACCCTTTGTCGAGGGATATGGTCCGATCGAGGACTCAGGGTATATCCTTCCCGGAATTCCCTCACAGTACCTGCAAGGCGTGAACCGGCGCATGTCGGGGTGGTATAACGGCGAAGCGGGGCCGAATACGCTCGACGTCGATCCGTATGCAAAGTTCCTCTACCACGTGCGCGAGGACGGCTCGACCACGCGCTATCCTGTCGGTGTCGGTCGGGCGGGGCGCTCGATCCGCGGGACGGCAACGATGAGGTTCATGCGTAAATGGCCCGGCTGGGCGCCGACGCAGAACATGTTGCGGACCGAGCCCGAGGTCTATGGTCCATTCCGCGAGGGCATTCCCGGCGGATTGCGCAGCCCACTGGGGGCCCGTGCGCTTTACCTGTTCCGCGGTAGCCGCGACACATACTACCGCATTCACGGCACGAATGATCTGGGATCAATCGGCAATTCCGGTTCAGCTGGCTGCATCCGCATGTTCAATCAGGATGTGATTCACCTTTACAACCAGATCGAAGCGCCGATGCAGGTGATCATCCGGTCGCCTGAAGAATCGATGCGTGTTGATCCCGAAAACTTTGGTCGCGGAATTGAATTGCCACCGAAAATCATCTCGGCTGAGGAACTTCTGGGTGAAGAGGCCGTTGCCAATGATCGTCCACCCGTCTTTGACGACGCATAAACCCTTTTCTTTAAGACGATTGCCGTTCAGACTTGCGTTTAAGGCGGCCTTACCGCGCTGGGCTGCAAATTGAATATTGCGACAGCAGTGCTTACATATTTGTGATCAATGAAGAATTGAGGAAATGTATATGGCGAACTTCGAGACCCAAATAAGGGAAAGTCAGGCACAAGTTGCCGAGGCGCAAAGCAAGATCTCTGAGCTGACCAGCCGGATCGAGGTGGCGCGCAGCAAAATGGCCGAAGGGACAGATATCTCGGTCGATATCGAAAATGCCAGCCTAGAGGATGTGCATGCACATACCGAGCTGATGAACGCCAATATTGCAGAATTGATCATGGGTCTTGATGACGTCACAACCGCCTTTTCCAAGGACTTTGACGAGATGCGCTCAAAGACCGGGATGGAGAGCTTTATCGGCATATTCAGCAAGGCCAAGGCAGACAGCATGCGGCAGGAACGTATGCGCACCGCCTCGATTGATGACAAGCTGCAGGACCTGATCAGCAAATCCGATGTCATTATGAAGTTGCTTGAAGGGCAGCTGGCTATCTTGAATGAACAGAAGCTCAGTGTTGAAACGAACCTTGGCAGCACGTTGGAAGAGCGTGAGGCAACAGTCGGCACACTGGAGGAAACGCGCGCAGAGATCCTTGGGATGGACCCGGAGATTATTGCGCTTGAAAACAAGATTTCCGTGGAACAGGACGCTGCCGCACGCACCAAGCTGGAAACCGAGCTTGCTGCACTGAATGCGAAATACAACGAGCTTGTGCAGGCAGAACAGGTGCAACTCGCCAAGTCACAGACGCTCGAACGCTATATCGAAAAGGGCAAGACCTGGATCGACAGTCTGCAAAATCAGGCGGCCACGCAAATGGTGCTGATCAACAAGTTGCAGACCGACACAAAACAGCGCGTGGTGCTTTATGATGCTTTGTCAAAGTCACTCAAGACAGCGCAGCAGCAGGACGTTGCCCACCAGATCAACGAGATCGGCGTGAAGACGGACCAAGAGGCGCAGACGGCGATGGCGGCGATTGGTTCTGCCACAAATGCGCGGATGGCCGATATGCTGGAAGCACACGAAGATCACATGGTCTTTGCCCGCGAGGTACTGGAGCAAAAGGCAAAAGCAGATGAACGTTTCGTGCGCCGCTTTCAGGAGATCGTGAAGAAGCACGACAGCAATCAGTATGGGGCGTAGGGCGGGTCAAACCCACGCGCCTAAGGAATTGCCTTGCGAGCATATGGTGGGTTTCACCCACCCTACTGTGACATGACAACCAACCTCCAAGCCGACCATATGAAACTGGAAGATACCCGCGTGACGCGCAGGTACTTTGAAAAGTTCGCCAAAATCACAGGTTATCTGACCAAGGTCGCGGCCACGATGGAGACTGAAGGCCGTTTTGACCGCAAAGAGATCGAGGTGCTGGCCCGCTATCTCATTGGCCTGAACTGGACGTTCACCGCACTGGCCCACAAGTATCATTTTGCAGGCCGCTTTGCGCATGCGGGCAAGCTGACGTTTGATCGGGTGGAAAGCGGCTTTCCCGTTTATCAGGAATTGCTCGAGATGGCGAACGACGCGCTACAGGCAGAGCGTCACTTGCAGGCGCAGCCGGATGTGGGTGATCTGAAGGACCAGATGGTGCGCGTTATTCTGAGCGAACAGGAGATCCCGACCAAGCTGCAATACGCACTGTCGCAGCGGCTTTATTACGAAGAACTGGCGCGTGGTGATCAGTTCTGGGCACGCAATGACCCGCAGTGTCTATGGCGCGGAAACGAGGATGATCGCCGGCGGTTTCTGGTACATTGGGCGGTTTATGACAGTCAGGTCAATCTGCCGACCATATATCTGATGGATGTGTCGGATACCGGACGTGTCGGGCTGCCAAAAGACGAACGTCGCTGGCCAGAGGCGCAAGCGCATTTGATGGCGCAGTCACTGGCGCATCTGAAATTGCTGACAATCGCCAAGGGCTTTGACGCGGATTTCGACGATCTGCATCCGACCCGTTTGCGCCGGTTCCATATCGGCCCCATGTACAGCAATGCCTTTACCCGCCAGTCAGGCCCGCTCCGCGATGTCCTAAAGGCCGCCAACGCGCCAGCGGGCGAGGACTGGGCGCTGGTCTGGACCGAGGAAGACCTGGTTTCAGAGCGGGTAGAGAATGTGAAGTCAGGGTGGTTTGGCTCGGTTGAACGCCAGATTTTCGCGCTTGATCCATTTGAGGGCGGTGGCGCAGAGACGGGTGCCAGCCGCATGGAGCGCGCATTGATTATGCCAGAGCGACCTTATCAGGCCTTGGCCGAACGCTCCCCGCCCGGTTTTCGTGACGTGCGCAAGTTCGTGGTGAGCGATAGCGGGCGCGTTTTGAGTTATCGGTAGGGTGGGGCAAGACCCACCTTACGCAAAGGCCCTGTTGTGCCAATCTGGCGGAGGCAGGTGCTGATTGAAAGTGCGGGTGCCTCCGGCGGAGGTATTTGGCAACATGAGAAGAAGAAGGATGCGGCATGAGCCACTCGAGTGATCAAATGGAATTGCGTGAAGACGACATCCGCAAGCACTATGGGCCTGCCGCTGAAATGTTGATGCATCTGGATCACGCCCCCCGTCTGGCCAAGGCGCGGCTCTCGCTTGAGGCGCCCGAGAAATCGCCGGATGTGGCTGCAACGCGCCGCAGGTTCCGTTCAACGACGCCTGGCCTGCTGTCGCGTACCTCTGCGCCTTCGGGCGGGGTCCGGTTGCTTGATCGTATTGCCGAAACCGACGACGATGATCCATTGACATCGCCAGCACAGGCCGCCGTCGCCCATGCCTTGCGGCGGGCACTGTCGATTGCCTTGACGGTCGCGGATGCGTTTTCGGATCAGACGGCATTGACGGAATTGAAGCGGATTAATCTTGAAGGCCGCTTGCCGCAGGATCGATCCGTCGCGTTCACAGAGTATCTGGCGGCTGAGGCGCTGGTGGCGCTTTATACCTTTGCCAATGCCACCTCTTTCCTGCTTGCCGCGCAAGCAGGAGAGCAGAGTGTTGATGTTGGCAGTGTGGATGAGGTGCTGACCGACAATGCACCGCTTGCCCTGCATGGGGCGATCTGGGAGTTGGACCAGAAACTGGGGCAGTTTGCCAAGGATGAGCCGACGCTGATTGCTACTGTGCTGGCCTACGCAGAGCAATTGATGGAAAAAGTTGCCTTGCGTGCCTCGACCGCGGGGCGTCTTGCCTCATTCAATGCGGTGTCTTGGCGGGTCGAGGCGGATGACTTTGTCGTGCAGGGCTTTACGCCCGCGCGCAAGGCCAAGGGCGCGGCCCTGACGATGACTTTCAAGAAACCCAATGAAGTCGTGGGGAACCACATTGCCAAGTATCAGGCGATGAAGCTTGCCAAGATGCTGATGGCCTATGATTTTGACCGCAAGCTCAACCCTTTTGCCGAATTGGGCGGCTTCATTTTTACCTTCATGGGTGACGGAAAGCCGGGCACGGGTAAGACCACGCTGATCCAGATGATGGCAGGTCTGGTGAATGAATACTGCCAGAACGCGGGCTATCCGTTCCGCTATCAGAACCTGAGCACAGACAATATCGACAGCTATCAGGGCAAATCCGGGCAGAACGCGAAGGCCTTTATCAATAATGTGCTTGATCCCGGTGTCATCGGCTTTGGCACGATTGATGATATTGACCAATTGGCCGGCAAGCGGGGAGATCGCCAGTCTTCTGCCGGACAGCTGGAAATCACGGCTGTCCTAATGGAGAGCTTTGCAGGCGCAAATACGGTTGTCCGCGGCAATTGCACCTTTGGGATGTTCTCGAACTATCCCGAGAATGTAGATGACGCGCTGCGCCAGCGGGCCGGAGCGCGGTTTCTTGTGGATGGGCCGCAAACGCGGGAAGATTATATCGATATCCTGTATCTGCTGATGGGTAAGAACCATGATATCCCTGTGGGTGCGCACGACGTATTCAGCGCGCAAGAGATCAAAAAGGCTGTTGCGGCCAGTTTCGAAAGCCACGCCCGCCCGCATGAGGAAGGACTTCTGCGCGTGTTTGAGCGTGTTCACGCGCAAGTGGGTGAACTGGATACGATTGCCAAACTGGGTACCTATCTGAAAGGGATACAGGAGGCCGATCCGCGGTTCACGGGCCGTGCGATCAAGAATATTACAGATGCAGTAAAGGTCCGGGCGATGGACTTTGAACTGCCCGATGAATGGATGGAAGAGCCTGATCTGTTCCTTTTTAAGGACTATGAGACAAAGAAGGGTATGATCGCGGAACTACGCCAGCCAATCACCGTCGAGATGGTCATTCAGGAGATCAACCGCTACGCCGACAGCGAATTCCGCTATGCGGACAAGTCCGATGAGGTGGCGATTGCAAATATGGTACGTGACTTCGGGCGTCAGGAAATCGCGAAGAAACGCTATCTGGAAGGAAAGGGCCGATGAGCGATCTGCCGAAGGCAAGGGGCTGACAGATGGCCGCGCTTTTCTCAGATGCGCTGTTTCTGCCAGCGCTGGTGTTGGCCATTCTTGGCTTTGCGGTGCCGCGGCTTCTGGCGCGGGTCTTGCCCGAGGGTGTCAAACCGCTGATGTTGAATGCGTTTCTATCGACGATCCTGCTCTTTTTGGTGTCTGCCGGGTTTTTCTTATGCCTTTATCTTTGGCAAGGACTGGGCATAGCAGATATTCTTGAGACAGGTCTTGCGGCAAGCGTCGTTCTGTTTGGTCGACTGGGGTTGATTGCAGCCATCATCTGGGCGCCGATCATGGTCTTGTCAGTGGCCAGTCTGCCCCGAAAGTGGGTGAAGGAGACATGGTGACATGCACCGCTTGATCGAAAAAGGGCTGATGTTTGGCAACTTGATCCGGGTGGACAGCCCGGTTCTGGTGGAGCGCTATAATCGTGCGCTAAAGCATCTTTCAGGCCGAGAAACAAAACAGAATATATTCCATATTGATATATCGGGATATTCGCCGGAAATTGGCGACGAGCTTGGTGATGACCTTTATCTTAATCACAAGGGGGTCAATCGGCAGTTCATTCTGCTGACAACCGAGCAAGCGACCGCCCCCTTGCTGAATGCGAAGTTTTCAACCTCGCGGGGGATTTTGCGACAGTTTATAGCGGAAAACCGCGCTGAACTCTTTGCGCTTACGGCGCGTGATGCGGTGGCGGGCGAGCTGGTCAACTCTGTTTATCTGGCTGATATACCTGCCAAAATTTTTGATATTCGCAAGATCACGATCGAAGCTGATACCACCAGCGGCACGGTCGCAGCGGCGGACAAACTGGGCGAGATGATTGACCGGTTCAAGACCGAACCAGATGGCTGGTATGATGATGTGCTGATCGCTGAAATGATCGGTATGGCCAAAAAGACGGGCGATGTGGTGCGCAATCCGGTTGCACTACGGCAGATGTCCTTCGGACAAGAGAATTTCTGGACCGACCATTTTGGCGGGATGTACGTTTTCCGCGGTGTGGCGCATCCTGCGGCGATCGTTGCGACAAAAAAAGAGGATTTTGGCGCGTTGCCAATCCCGTTTCTCTTTGATCTGCGGGATCGGAGCGCGATCGCCAAATTCCTGACACTGAATGATCTGGTCGAGCCGATCATTGAGGCGCGGGGTGTGGATTCTGCCGCGATCCTGCATCAGAAGATGGACTTCATCGTTGCCGCAGTCGCGGCTGAAATGAAAGAAGATCTGGCAGGCGCGACGCGCCGTGATCTGCGCAGATTGGGGCGGCAGTATGCGGCGCGATTGCCAGAGGCATGGCAAGGTCTGGCAGCCCTTTTGCGCTGGGCCGAGGAAGATGGCCCCTGGCCGAGGATTTCGTCGGAGCACCCTGCTTATTTCTACACGCTGCGGGCCAAGGCGCACCCCGATGCGGACCTTGTGAACATGCTGTTGGCCGAGTTGACTCCGCTGGATATTCGTCAACTCTTCATCTGCCACAAGGAAGTGTTTTACCGCGCCTATGCCACATGGCCGGATCAAAAACGGGCGTATGTCGTTGATTTTCTTGATCGCGAGTACCAAGTCGATAAGGCAGGAACGCGCGAGGCCTTGTTCGGGCACGAGGCCCCGATGACAGAGATGCCGCGGGTCAGGCAGCCTGATTTGATTTCGCGTGTTGGGCCGTGGGGTGCCGTTGCAAGAGGGAGACGCTGATGGGATTTATCAAACTGGTTATCTTTGGTTTCATTGGGCTCACGGTGATCTATTTCTCGGTCTCGCTTTATTCGCGATCTGTGCGCAAAGAGCGGCTTGAGGATGAATTCGATGCGGATCATCCTGATGGCGGCACCCCCGGTGCGCGCGACAGTTTTGTATCAGAGGGCCTCCAGGCCTATGATGCGTCGATAAGGCCCAAGCTGATCGGGCTGGTTTATGTTGTCCCGACGCTCGTGATCGGGGCGATTGTTTATATGATAAACACCAACTAAAGGACGGCACATGCGTAAGATCAAAATCACTTTCCGTGTTCTCGTCTTATTGATTGTCGGCAGTCTGCTGCACTATGCGCTGCCGCAGCATGATATCGTGCGGGTCGTGAATACCTATCAGGAGCGGCAGGACCTGAACGACTGGACGCGTATCTTCTGGGCGCGCCCCGATGATCAATCAGCGACACTGATCAATCGCGATGTGCAGTTCATCCAGACAGTGAAAAAGCGGACGATGTTGCTGGGTTTTATTCCGCGCGAAGACACTGAAGTCATGGTTTATCGCAATGAAGACACCGGCTGGTCATGGCCGTTCTACTTCAAGTTCGACACCGCGAATCTGCAAACCGAAGCAGACGATCTGGTCTCAACGGCTGAACAGCCAAAGTGGGCTGTGATAACCCATTACGGGTGGCGGAACGAGTATATTTCGGCCTTCCCGAATGCGGTTGCGATCCGCCCGGTTGCTGGTCCGGATGTTACGATCATTCCGTGGTTCAACATATTTTTCTTTGTTTTCCTGATGGTGGCGATCCTGTTCGTCCGTGCGATGTGGCGCCAGTTCCGAGAGCGATCGGTTGACCCGTTGCTGGATGCCGCAGGCCACCAGATTGACGAGGTTCAGGCCGAAGTATCCGAGCAGAAGGGACGGATCAGCCGCTGGCTGGATACGTGGCGGGCCAAGGACAAGCGGTAGAAGGGGGCCAGCCCCCGTCGCTGCGCGCCTCCCCCGAGGTATTTTAGAACATAAGAAGATGACGGTGTGAAAGCGTCTTCAGAAGAAACGCTATCATCTGACTCTGCCTGAAATCAAAGATTTCAGCGCGCTAAGTGATCCTTGATGTTACAGATATCCCGAGAAGCGCCTTATTCGCCGTAGGGGATCCAGATGTTCTTAATCTCGGTGCTGGCGGCGAGGAATGCTGCGGTTGATGGTGTGACAGCCTTGCCGTTGTTTACCCATGTCCGTTTGAGGTTGCCTGCGCTTTCCATTTCGATTGTGCCGCTCAGGTTACTACTGGAGAAAGACCAGACCGCATCAATGTCGAGGTGTTTTGCCAGCGTCGGAGCCAGTCCGGCGTGCTGTCCGGTCAGGATGTTCACGACACCGGCCGGCACGTCTGAGGTTTCAAGGACCTGAATGAAATCCGTTGCGGCCAGAGGGAAGGGTTCGCTTGGTATCAGTACAACGCGGTTGCCCATGGCAATTGCAGGTGCCATGGCACCCACCAGCCCGCTCAGCGGTGCTGCATCGTCGCAGAGAATACCGATGTTCCCGACGGGTTCTTTCATGGCCAGCGCCACCCCGCGGATTGGCACACCGTGGACCTGTCCGTCGTATTTGTCAGCCCACGCCGCATAGGTGAAAAGTGTGCGTATAGCCGTTTCGACCTCATCCGCGCCACTGCGCCCGCCCGTCATCTGGTTGATACGGGTCGCGAATTCATCCGTGCGGGCAGACAGATTCTCCGCAATATAATAAAGGATTTGCGCGCGCAGGTGTCCAGTCGTCCTTGACCAGCCTTTGGCCGCGTTGCAGGCCTCGACGGCGTTGCGGATGTCTTTGCGATTGGCCAGCGATGCGTGGCCGAGCAATTTGCCACGGGGGCTATAAACGGGGCTGGAATAGCCGCCATCGGGCCGCGCCTGTTTGCCGCCGATATAAAGCTTGGCTGTGCGATCAAGCGGATCGGCAGGGTGGCCGTCTTCTGTTGTGAAGGCTTCGATCTTCTTCAGCGCTTTGGCCGTGCCTGTTGGTTTGGTATAGCCTGCCAGCCCTTCCCATCCGCCTTCGCGCCCGAAACCGCTTTCGCGTACACCGCCAAAACCGGCGGCGGCATCCATCATGTTGGTGCCGTTGACCCATACGATGCCTGCAGCGAGTTTCGGTGCAATATCGAGGGCGAGGTTAATGTTTTCGGACCAGACAGAGGCCGCCAGACCGTAACGGGTATTATTGGCAAGCTGTACCGCCTCGGCTGGTGTGCGGAAGGTTGTGGCAACCAGAACGGGTCCGAATATCTCTTCCTGCATCAGCGCCGAGGCAGGCTCCAGACCGGTGATCAGGGTCGGCGGGTAGAAACAGCCTTCCGGTGCTGTTGTCTGATAGGTTTCGCCTTCGGTATTGGCGCTGACCATCCTGCTGATCTGCGCATGTTGTACGGGATCCACGATCGCACCGATGTCGATGCATTTGTCGAGCGGGTTACCGATGCGCAGCCCGTCCATGCGGGCCTTGAGTTTGGCATAGAACCGATCTGCGATCCCTTCCTGCACCAGCAACCGCGACCCCGCGCAGCAGACCTGCCCCTGATTGAACCAGATGGCATCGACAAGGCCTTCGACGGCAGAGTCCATATCTGCATCTTCGAACACGATGTAGGGGGACTTGCCGCCCAGTTCGAGCGAGAGTGCCTTGCCCGACCCTGCTGTCGCTTCGCGGATCTTGCGGCCTACTTCGGTAGAGCCGGTAAAGGCGATCTTGTCGACGTCAGCGGCGACCAGTGCCGCCCCTGTGTCGCCGTCGCCTGTGACGATGTTGACCACACCAGGCGGCACGCCCGCTTCGGTGCAGATTTCTGCGAAAACCATTGCGGTCAGCGGTGTGTACTCGGCGGGTTTCAGCACAACGGTGTTGCCCATGGCCAATGCGGGCGCGATTTTCCAAGCCAGCATCAGCAGGGGGAAATTCCACGGGATGATCTGCCCGCACACCCCCAAGGCCTCGCGGTCGGGGAGTTCGGATTTCATCAGCTGGGCAAAGCCCGCATGATGATAGAAATGCCGGATCGCCAAAGGCACGTCGATATCGCGGCTTTCGCGGATCGGTTTGCCGTTATCAAGCGTTTCCATTACCGCCAGCAGGCGGGCATGTTTTTGCATCAGGCGCGCAATAGCATAGAGCACACGCGCACGCTTGTGGCCCGACTTGGCCCAAGCGGGCTGTGCCTTGTGCGCGGCGGTGACGGCAAGGGCGATTTCTTCGGTAGTGCCCTTGGTAACACCTGCCAGTCTTTCGCCGGTGGCCGGATTATGCGTGGCAAAATCGTCGCGCAGGGCGCCCCATTTACCATTGATGTAATGGCCCGCGATCCCGCCGCGGTCAGCCAGCCATGCCAATGCCTCGGCGCTGCTTTCGGGTGCGGGGCCGTAATCCATGGTGTCGAAGATTTCTTTGATGGTCATGGCTTATCCAATCGCGTGCCGCCACGACGCCGAATAGGCGCCGGTGACGTGATGTTCGAGTTGCCGTTCGATGTCGCCCAGAAGGCTGGAGGCGCCAAAGCGGAAAAGATCAGGTTGCAGCCAGCGGTCGCCCAGTTCGTCCTTGATCATGCTCAGATAAACCAAGGCATCCTTGGCCTTGCTGAT
>CAZTKF010000007.1:70886-77754 GCA_964614205.1 uncultured Loktanella sp.
GCTGGAAAGCCGGTCGAGACGGCTGCGACAGGAATATTGCTGCCGCGCAATGCATCGACGGCTGCCGGGACCATTTCGTGATAAACGCAGACAGCGCCAGTCGTCAGACCATCCATGCCCAATGCTTGCAGGATGGGTTGTGCGACGGGTTGGCGCGCCTTGGCGCAAAGGCGGCGTACCCGGCCTTCGGTGTCGTCACCGGAAAGCGTTGTCAGGTCCATCAGGCTGACGGCTTTGCACAGCCACGCCGCCTGATATTCCTTTTTCACACTGCGCCGGCCGGGCAGCGTACTGGCGCGCCTTTCGATGGCCGAGGTGTTGGCCTGCACAGCCATCACCCAATCAAGATCCAGCGGCATGCCATCATTACGTGGCGTATGGACTTGCGGTAGCTGGGATGTGGTCAGCGTCGGGGATTGCGTGGTCTGCAAGGTTGCCTCCTGCGGTACCAGAGAAGGGTGGCACTTTGGGGCAGTCTTGGCAAGCTTTGACCATTTGGTCAAATACTATGTGATTTGCCGTTGCGTCGGAGCGTATCAAGTCGGTTGAACGACCTGTTTCTGAAATTTCTGGCGGTACTGCAGTGGGGTCAGTCCATGTGCGGCCCGAAAGAGCTTGTGAAAGTGCGACATGTTGGGAATACCACAGTCCGCTGCAATCGCGCTGATTGCCTCGTTGTCGGTGGTCAGTGCGCGGGCAGCATGCTGCATCCGGATATGGTTCATATAGTCCGAGGGTGTCTGCCCCAGATGTTTCCGCATCATGCGACTGACGTGGGGGTGGGCTTTGCCGGCCACCGCGACAAGCCCCGCAGAGCCTTTGCGGAAGACTTCGGGCGATTTCGCGGCTTTGCAGGCTTCGGCAAGCCATGCAGGGATATCCTCTGCAAATGCCTCTGCCGTAAGTTCTGCACAAAGTGGCAAGAGAAATGCCTCTGCGGCCAGCGTATCGCACGGGCTGTTTTCTAACTGAACGGCGGCATGGTTGAGGGCCACCAACTGACGGATGTCACGGTGGGTCCGGACTGGTCCGCCCTGTGACCAGAACAGATGTCCGTTCACGCTGGGGTGGCGTTTTGCAAGCGCCTTTATTGTTGCAGGATGAATACAGAGCGAGACAACAAGCGCGTGTTCGCCGCGCCCTTGCAGGGCATGTGCCTGTCCGGGTCGAAGAAAGACGATATCGCCTTCGTTCAACGTTTCTGCTTGCGCCGTCAGGTGGTGACGCACGCGGCCATTCTGCACCCAGAACAGCTCGTAGAAATCGTGGTCGTGCAGGGCTCTTGGACGCGCGGGAGCGAGCGTCGCGCGGGTGAGACGGATCTGTGTCCCGTCTACAAGAATATCTGCGTGACAGAGTGTCTGGGTCATTGGATCAAATTAGCACAGTCATTGCTGCGGTGCAGCATCTAAATTCGCCCAGTGATCCGGACGGTTGTCTCTCGGCATTTTCGGCCGCCGGCGCCGCTCGCGTCAGAGACGGTCGATTCTGCGTACCGTGTGCGCTATGCACGACAGATCGGCGTGACAAACGGCCGGTCGCAAGTTATGGCCTCACCAAGCAAACCAAATGAGGTGTCCCATGGGTTTTGACCGTTCCATCAAGATCGCTCCTTCCATCCTGTCTGCCGACTTCGCCAATTTTGGCGCAGAATGTGAAGCGATCGAGGCGCAAGGGGCTGATTGGGTTCATGTTGATGTTATGGATGGGCATTTCGTGCCCAATATCACCTTTGGTCCGGCAACATGCGCTGCGATCCGTCCCCATATCAAGGGCGTCATGGATGTGCATCTGATGATTGCGCCTGTTGATCCTTATGTCGAAGCGTTTGCCAAGGCAGGTGCGGATGTCATCACTGCACATGCCGAGGCTGGCCCGCATATTCACCGCACCTTGCAGGCAATCCGTGGTGCGGGGGCGAAGGCGGGTGTCGCGCTGAACCCGGGCACCCCTGCTTCTGCGGTCGAGATGCTGCTGGATATGGTCGATCTGGTTTGCGTGATGACTGTGAACCCCGGTTTCGGGGGGCAGAAGTTTATTCATAGTCAGGTCGAAAAAGTGCGCGCTTTGCGCGCGATGATTGGTGACCGCCCGATCCATATCGAGATTGACGGCGGTGTTGATCCGACAACTGCACCCTTGGTTGCAGCGGCAGGGGCGGATGTTCTTGTGGCGGGCTCTGCCGTATTTCGCGGCGGCTCCGTAGCCGATCCAGGCCCCTATGGTGAAAACATCCGTGCAATTCGGGCTGCTGCCTCCGGCTAGACCCTCTGCACAAAAGCTGCACATCTGCCCAAGCGCCTTTGCACGGGGCAATCTTAGGTCCTTTCTGACAAGAACAGAAAGGGACAGATATGGTTGTGCGTGGTTTACCACACCGGATTGCGAAAGATGCATGGTGGTTGGATGATGAAGAGCCGCCAAAGGGCCTGCGGGCCGGACCGGTTTTGATTGCAGCGCTTTTTCTTGCAGATGCGCTGATGTGGGGTTTCCGACCCGGGTTGGGGCTGGCGATCTGGATGTTGTTGATGGGTGGCGCAATTGCGCTCACGCTTTTCAGGTCACTGGATCAAGATCGTCTATCCAAGGCCTCCACTGTGCTTGTTCTTGCTACCCTTCCTTTGATCGAGGTCGTCCAGTTCGGCACTGTCATGGTGGCACTGTTGGGTGTGTTCGCATTCGGAGTAATGATCACCGCTGAAGAATGGGACTTTGCAGGCCTCTGGCGTGCCGTGATGCGCCTTCCCGGGTACGGGTTAGCTCAGGCATACCGCGACGCCTTGGCAGTCCGGGTTCCGGTGCCATCCAAGGGCGGTTTCCAACGCGTTCTTTTTGACTGGGCGCTGCCCGTTGGGGTCGGCGGCGTTTTCCTCGTTCTTTTCGCGGTGGCAAACCCGATTCTTGACCAATGGCTGCTGGCCATTTTCCGGATTGACCCCGACATGCTGCCGCAAGGCGGGAGGGTGCTTTTCTGGGGTTTCATGGCACTTTCAATTTGGCCGCTTCTGCGACTGACGACCATGATGCCAGCACTGACCAAGCCAAGGCCGGGGCGGCTCTTGGCCTTAAGTTCGGGATTTGTGAACGAACGGTCCGTGAGCCGGGCGCTGGTCATCTTCAACGCTATCTTCCTTTTTCAAACGATCCTCGATTTGGGCTATCTGTGGGGCGGCGTCGCCTTGCCCGAGGGTATGACATACGCTCAGTATGCACATCGGGGCGCTTATCCGCTGTTGGCGACGGCTCTGCTTGCCGGACTGTTTGCATTGTTGGCGCAACCCTATCTCGGGGCGCGTTCGGGTGTGCGGCGCTTGCTCTATCTGTGGATCACACAAACGGTTATTCTGGTGATTTCCTCAATCCTGCGGCTTGATCTTTATGTTGATGTCTACGGGCTGACACGATGGCGCTTTGCCGCTTTCGTCTGGATGGGTGTCGTGGCCCTTGGTCTGGTTCTGATCCTTTTGCAGATGGGCGGACGACATACCGTTGGATGGTTCCTGCGGCGGGCTGTCGGGCTGGGACTGCTTGCCATCTATATCTGCAATCTGGTGAATATTGACGGGTATATCGCACGCCACAACCTTGCTGACGACCGCAACGGTGATTTCTATCTTTGTACCTTGGGTGAAGGGGCGGTACCGGCAATCAGGGCCTATGAAGTGCAGGGCGGAGAAGAGCTTTGCGACTATCGCCGCCCCTTCCTGTCGGTGCGAACGGATTGGCGCGAATGGGGCTACCGCAACGCGCGACTGCACCGTAGTTTGGCTGCTATGGAAGCTAAGCAATGATCCTCGTGGCCGATGATGATGCCCAGATCCGCGATGTCGTCCGGATCGCGCTGGCACAGGCGGGCTTTGGCGTGGCCGAAGCAGGCGACGGGCGCGCCGCATTGGAGACTGCGGAAAGCCTGCGGCCTGATCTGATCGTCCTTGATATCGGTATGCCGGAAATGGACGGCCTTGAAGTCTGCCGTGCATTGCGGAAAACGTCTGAGGTGCCGATCTTGTTCCTGACGGCACGGGCCGACGAAATCGACCGTGTCGTTGGGCTGGAACTGGGGGCGGATGACTATGTCTCCAAGCCGTTTTCCCCGCGGGAATTGGTCGCGCGTGTACGTGCGATCCTCAAGCGCAGCAATGGTGATGCATCCGCGCAGGTCGTAATGCGGCGCGGCATCGTCAGTGTCGATCCGGCGCGGCATCTTTGCCATGTCAATGACGTGGCAGTCCCTCTGACATCGCGCGAAATGGACCTGTTGGAGCGTCTGATCGTCCGCCCTGACCATGTGATGTCGCGCCCGCAACTTGTCGATGCGATCTATGGTACGAACGTAAACGTCAGTGACAGAACGATGGACAGCCACTTGCGCAATCTGCGCCGCAAACTGGCCAAGGCGGGGTGTGAAGATGCGATCGAGACGGTGCATGGTGTGGGTATCAGGATGGGCGCATGCCGCGGCGTGTGATCAGCAAATGGCGCCCGCCGCTTGCACTGGTGCTTGGGGGCACGCTGGCGGCGGTGTTTTTTCTGCCATTGATCGGGATCGGTTACTTTCGGCTGGCGGGCGGCGTCCTTGGTTGGGCAGAGACATCATGGATGATCGG
Source organism: uncultured Loktanella sp. (assembly GCA_964614205.1). GTDB lineage: Bacteria > Pseudomonadota > Alphaproteobacteria > Rhodobacterales > Rhodobacteraceae > Yoonia. The sequence continues at coordinate 75,494 of CAZTKF010000007.1, forward strand.
GTGGATGGCTTTCGTTGCGACAGTGATCCTTGGTGCGCTCTTGTGGCGGCTTGTTCTGCGGCCCGTTCGTGCATTGACAGCCTACGCAGAGAATGAGGGTGCAACAGAGGCCCCTGTGCATTTCGGAACGCCCGAATTCTCACGATTGGGGCAGGCCGTGTTGGAAATGACATCCGCGCTACGCGGTCGCGAAGCGGTTTTGCGATCCTATGCCGATCATGTGACGCACGAACTAAAGTCACCGCTCACGGTGATCCAAGGGGCGGCCGAGCTGTTGCAGGACCCTGCTTTGAAAGATGCGGACCGGCGAAAGCTTTTGCAGGGAATCACGGACAATACGCGCCGGATGGAAGCGTTGCTCGATGGGCAGCGGGCGTTGGCTCAGGCGCAAGAGGTGATTCCGGCAGGGGTTTGTCGTCTGTCCGATGTTCTGACCGACGTGTCGGGTGCAACTCTTGGCGCGGATGGCAATGTGCCGCTGCCGCGCGAGGTGATGGATCTGGTCGTGACCCATCTTGTGGGAAATGCCTTGGCACATGAGGCGACACGGGTGCACTTCGATTTTCAAGGGTGGCGGCTCTTGGTGACGGATGATGGAAAAGGGATCAGCCCGGGCAACCGAAATCGGATTTTTGATCCCTTCTTCACCACGCGGCGCGCAGAAGGCGGAACGGGCATGGGCCTGCCAATCGTACGGCGTATGTTGCAAAGTCAGGGGTCTGATATTCGGCTACTGGATGAACCGGGTGCCACCTTTGAAATCCTGTTCTGACCAGCGCAGCAAAAAGCCCCCGACCTATCAAAGGGCAGGGGCTTTCAGGCAACCGTGAGTGGTTGTTCAAAAGTCGACGATTGTCGCAATGCCCTTCTTGACCGCCAGATCGACGATCGAAGAGGCGACGGCAAGATCCTGCAAGCCGACGCCGGTGCCGTCAAAGATGGTGATCTCGTCGTCACTGGTGCGGCCCGGATGGGTACCGTTGATGACGGCCCCGAGCTCGGTCACATCGCTTTGCTGGATCAGGCCCGCGGCGATGGCATGCTGCGCCTCGCCGATGCTGACCGATTGCGCCACTTCGTCGGTAAAGACCGTAGCCTTGGCCAGAAGCGCTGCCTCAAGCTCTTGTTTGCCCTTGGTGTCAGTGCCCATGCAGGCGATGTGAGTGCCTGGGCTGACGTGATCCGCCATCAGTGAGGGCGCAAAGGCGGAAGTAATCGAGATGATCACATCCGCGTCCTGCCCCACCTGCTCAAGTGTGGCCGCCTCGAATGGTACGCCTGCTTCTTCTGCCACCTTGGCGATATTGGGCAGCATCTCGGGGTGGTAGTTCCAGCCTATGACCTTTTCGAACGGACGCTGCTCCAGAGCCGCGCGCAACTGGAACGTCGCCTGATGCCCTGCACCGATCATGCCCATGACCTTGGCATCCTTGCGCGCCAGATGCTTGATCGACACCGACGAGGCCGCGGCTGTACGGAGCGCTGTCAGAAGGTTACCCCCCACCATCGCCTTGACCATGCCCGTATCGGGATCGAACAGAAACACCGTGGACTGGTGGTTGATATGCCCGTGTTTCGCAAGGTTGTTCGGCCAGTATCCGCCAGCCTTCAGGCCAAGCGCCATCCCAGCTTTGTCAAACCCGCCCTTAAAGCCATAGAGCGCGTCCTCATAGCCGATCGCTTCGCGGATGACGGGAAAGTTGTAGGCGCTTCCCTTGGCCATGGATGCAAACACCTTTTCGACGGCGTCGAATGCATCCGCGCGGGTCAGCAGACCTGCGATTTCTTTTTCGGGGACGATGATCATGGTCTTGGTCTTTCTTTTGCGGTCGCTCATCAGGACCCTTGCGGGGCAGTCTGTGCGATGAGCGACCGATAGGGAGGGAAAAGCGCGTCAGTAAGCCTTGCCGCGGGCCGAGACCGGCCACAGCGTTTCGACCTTGCCATTGCGGACGCCGACGTACCAGTCGTGCACGTTGCATGTCGGGTCACAGTGGCCGGGCACCAGCTTCAGCTTGTCGTTGACCTTCAGCGCACCGCTCGGGTCAGCAACGACACCATGCTCGTCGGAACATTTAATGTATTCCACATCGTCACGGCCAAAGATGAAGGGCAGACCGCTGTCCACCGACTGCGCCTTGAGACCCGCGTCAACGATGGCCTTGTCGGCTTTGGCGTGGCTCATCACCGAGGTCAGGATGAACAGCGCGTTCTCCCACTCGCCCTGATCGATGCGGTTGCCGTCCTTATCAAGGATGCGG
>CAZTKF010000008.1:0-74574 GCA_964614205.1 uncultured Loktanella sp.
ATGACCGCTCCGAAGAAAGTTGTTCTGGCCTATTCCGGTGGCCTTGATACCTCGATCATCCTGAAATGGTTGCAGACTGAATATAACTGCGAGGTCGTGACCTTCACTGCCGATCTTGGGCAGGGTGAAGAGTTGGAGCCAGCACGCAAAAAAGCCGAGATGATGGGCGCGTCCGCGATCTATATCGAAGACCTGCGTGAAGAATTTGTGCGCGATTTTGTCTTTCCGATGTTCAGGGCCAACGCACTCTATGAGGGTCTCTATCTGCTTGGCACATCAATTGCACGCCCGTTGATTTCCAAGCGTCTGGTTGAAATCGCAGCCGCCGAGGGTGCCGATGCAGTGTCTCATGGCGCAACAGGCAAAGGAAATGATCAGGTTCGCTTTGAACTGGCTGCCTATGCGCTGAACCCCGAGATCAAGGTGATTGCGCCCTGGCGTGAATGGGACCTGTCGAGCCGGACAAAACTGCTTGATTTTGCTGAGAAGAACCAAATTCCTGTGGCGAAGGACAAACGCGGCGAGGCACCGTTCAGCGTTGACGCCAACCTCTTGCATACCTCATCCGAAGGCAAGGTACTGGAAGATCCTTCCCAAGAGGCGCCAGACTATGTCTATCAGCGGACTGTCGCACCAGAAGATGCGCCTGATACACCAGAGATGGTCGAAATCACATTCGAACGCGGTGATGCGGTTGCCATTAACGGCGAAGCAATGTCACCCGCGACAATCCTGACCAAATTGAACGCGTTGGGTGGCAAGCATGGTGTCGGCCGCCTTGACCTGGTGGAGAACCGCTTCGTTGGCATGAAGTCACGCGGCATTTATGAAACGCCGGGCGGTACGGTCTTGCTTGAAGCGCACCGCGGGATCGAACAGATCACGTTGGATTCAGGGTCAGGACACCTCAAGGACAGCATCATGCCGCGCTATGCCGAACTGATCTATAACGGTTTCTGGTTCTCGCCCGAGCGGGAAATGCTACAGGCGCTCATCGACAAGAGCCAGGAGCACGTGTCTGGCACCGTTCGCGTGAAGCTTTACAAAGGTTCAGTGCACACTGTTGCCCGCTGGTCTGACCAGTCGCTCTATTCCGAGGCGCATGTCACCTTCGAGGAAGACATGGGTGCCTACGACCAGACAGATGCGCAGGGCTTTATCCAATTGAATGCCTTGCGGCTGAAACTGCTGGCGGCGCGCAACCGCAAGGGCTGAGGGGGCTTTGCCCCCGTCCCGGACCAAGTCCGGGACTCCCCCAGGATATTTAGGGGCCGATAATAGCGCTTATGGTGCCAGCTTTCTGGCGGCCATATGCCGGTAGTGCACCAGCGCTTGAGCAAGAATCGTCTGCTGATCTGCCCTGACATCCGGTAGCGGGCCTTCGGCACCGGCAAACCCGGTGCTTTGATGAACCGCGTTGTACCAGTGCGCGGCCCATATCCCGTCTTCTGGTCGTGAACCCGCTTCCCATGAGAGCATTGCAGGATCAAACGGCAATGCGATGACCTTGCAGAGCTTGCGCAGCATCCCTTCCGGGTTAGCGCGGATATCGGCGCTGTCGATGACAAGACCGCCGATCCTGTCAAAAAGCGCTGCCTGTTGGGGAAAGCCGATGTCTTCCAGTGTCATCTCGTCCCGTTTTGCACCGTAGCTGGCAATGACCCGCGCCGGATGGCGGATCAAATGAATGTTGATGCAGTATTTTGCCCAGTCCAGCGGGAAGCCGTCAATCATGTGATGCGGCATATGCTTCATATAAAAATGCGGCTTTTGGGCCGGAATAGTGTCTATACAGCGCGTTGCGACCGCTTCGGGATCGCACTGGTGTGAAGCAATGATTTCATCACGCATGGGGTGATCAGCGCCTGTTGCCTTGAGGTATGGAGCGTAGAACGGTTCATCCCAGATAGCGAAATCCGCGCGGTTTCCGAAGGCGTACATCATCGCGGTGGAAAGGTTTCGCGGGCCGGACCACATAGCTATGCGCATGAGATGAACCCCCTAAAGACTGCATGCCCTTCTGACATCATGAGCGGGCCACCAGATCTTTGTAGAGCCTGCGCAGGTGCTTGGTCATCGGGCCGAGTTCACCATTGCCAATGGTGCGGCCATCAATACTGCCAACGGGGGTCTGCGCACCGAAAGTGCCCGTCAGAAAAGCCTCATCGGCAGAATAGGTGTCAACAAGGCTGAAATTGCGTTCGTAAACGGGAATGTCATTCGCGCGACACAGATCGATCACCTTTTGCCGGGTGATGCCGTTCATGCAATAGTCGCCCGTGCTGGTCCAGACTGCGCCTTTCTTCACAATAAAGAAATTACAGGCATTCGTAGTGTTCACGAAACCATGCACATCCAGCATCAGGGCCTCGTCCGCGCCTGCTTTTTGCGCCGCAATGCAGGCCAGAATACAATTTAGTTTTGAATGACTGTTCAGTTTGGGGTCTTGCGTCATGGGCAAGCCGCGCTGGTGTGGCACGGTGGCGAGCGTGATCGGACGCGGAATCTTGGGGCGGGAATGCTCCATGATGATCACAAAAGTAGGCCCTGCCTGTGACAGGCCGGGGTGCTGGAAAGGCCGGATTTTGATGCCGCGTGTTACCATCAGCCGCGCGTGGGCGTCGGTGGTCATACCATTGGCCTTTTGTGTCTCTAACAAGGCGGAAACCACCCCTTCTCGATCCAGTCCGATATCCAGATCAATCGCTTTTGCGGCCTCGAACAGTCGATCGATATGTTCATCCAGAAAGGCCCAATTGCCGTCGTAAAGGCGCATACCTTCCCATACGCCATCACCCAGCATGAAACCACTGTCGTAGACGCTGACGGTCGCGTCGTGCTTTGGCACAAGCTTGCCGTCGACATAAATCAGGATGTGTTCGTTGCGCGCATCATCTTCGGCTTGGTGTGTGGTGACTTCGGTCATCTGTTTTCCCCTCTTGCGCGGACGCTAGGAGGAAAGCCCAACGTGGTAAAGACCGTCTGTCCCACTTATGGCTGGAATGCCTGAACCTCAGACAGATCCGGAATCACATCTGCTGTACCATGGCGCATAACCATAAGAGCACCGGCTTTGGTGGCCTGCATGATCGCTTGCGCCATGGGCATTCCGCGATCGAGACCGGCAAGGACATAGCCGGTAAAGGTATCACCGGCTCCGGTTGTATCGATGGCATCGACCTTTAGGGCCGGAAAATGATCTTTTCCAGACGTGCCGTACCAATCCGCACCCTCTGCGCCGCGTGTCACTATGACATCGCGGACCGCAAAGTCGCCGGGTGCTTGTCCGGTAGCCCTTTGCAATTGGTCGGCCTCGACCGCGTTGAGGATCAGGAAATCAAGATAGGGCAGAACCGCCTGCACCCGCTCTGCATCAAAGGGGGCGGCGGCATAGGCGACTTGCAGACCCAGCTTCTTGCCCAGTTTTGCGGCGGTGCGTTGCAGGTTGGTTTCGTTCTGGATGACCAGCCAATCGCCGGTTTCCGCCTCGGCCATTGCGGCCTGTAAAGTGACCTGCGGGATTTCTGCATTTGCCCCGGGGTGCAGAACGATCGCATTCTCACCCTCGGCATCTACCATGATGATCGCTTGGGCCGTTTCAGTGTCTAACACAGCGATATTACGGGTATCGACGCCGTATTCCAGCAAGCGCTGGATCGCCCAGCGCCCGTCTTCACCAACCGCGCCAATGTGATGCACGCGGGCCGCGGCACGGGCCGCCGCTACGGACATATTGGTGCCCTTGCCCCCCAAGAAAACCTGCCGCCCGGTCGATGAAAGCGTTTCACCCGGTGCAGGAATGTGCGGCACGCGATAGACGAAATCCGCATTGATCGAACCAAGATTCCAGATCGCCATCAGTCGACCTTGCAGGCAGCAATAACCGCCATATTGAGAATGTCATTCACCGTAGAGACCGTGGAACAGATCTGGATCGGTTTGCCGATACCCGAGAGGATCGGGCCGATCACGGTCGCACCTGCCATTTCCTGCATCAGTTTGACCGAGATCGAGGCAGAGTGCCTTGCTGGCACGACTAGAACATTTGCGGGGCCCGTAAGACGCTGGAACGGATAGTTTTCCTGCGCTTTGACGTTCAGCGCCACGTCAACAGTCATTTCGCCTTCGTATTCGAAATCTGCCTTGCGCTCGTCAAGAACACGCGGTGCCTGATGCATCTTTTCGGCACGTTCCGAAACCGGATAGCCGAAGGTCGAGAACGACAGAAACGCCACGCGCGGTTCCAGCCCCAACTCGCGGGCAACTGCGGCACCACGCTCTGCAATATCGGCAAGGTCATTTTCATCAGGCCATTCGTGGACAAGTGTATCTGAGATCAGAACAATTCGCCCTTTGTGCAGGACGGCTGTCACACCGACTGCACCATCGTGTGGTTCGGCGTCGAAAACGTAGTTGATCAACTCAAGAATATGCGCGGACTTGCGCGTCGCACCGGTGACCATGCCATCGGCATGCCCATGTGCCAGCATCAACGCCGCGAAAACATGGCGGTCGCGGGCGGCAAGCCGATGAACGTCTTGCGCGTCAAAACCCTTGCGCTGCAGGCGTTGGTAGAGGAACGCCTTGTAGGTTTCGAGGTGTGCTGTTGTGGCTGCATTGATGATTTCCAGTTCGTCAAATGCCTCTGGGAGCCCTTCGGCAGTCAGTTTTTCCCGCACATCGTCATCGCGCCCGACGATCAGCGCCTTCCCCATGCCGGATCGTTGATACATGACAGCAGCACGCAGCACGCGGGGGTCATCACCTTCGGCGAAAACAACAGTCGACTGATTGGCGCGGGCACGGGCGTTCAGGCTGCGCAAAATGGACTGGGTCGGATCCATGCGGGACTTCAGGGACAGCTCGTAGGCGTCCATATCCACAATAGGGCGGCGCGCGACCCCTGTTTTCATGCCAGCTTGGGCGACCGCTGTAGGAATGCGATGGATCAGACGGGGATCAAAAGGTGTTGGTATGATATAGTCTCGCCCGAAGGTCAGCTTCTTGCCGTAGGCCATAGCGACTTCATCTGGCACATCTTCGCGGGCAAGTGCGGCCAAGGCTTCGGCGCAGGCAATCTTCATCTCGTCGTTGATGGCGCGCGCATGAATATCGAGCGCGCCGCGAAACAGGTACGGAAAACCGAGGACGTTATTCACCTGATTGGGGTAATCACTGCGGCCTGTGGCGACGATTGCATCTTCACGAACGGCATGTGCGTCTTCCGGTGTGATCTCGGGATCGGGGTTCGCCATGGCAAAGATAACCGGGTTTTCCGCCATGTTAGACACCATTTCCTGGGTCACCGCCCCCTTTGCGCTGACGCCAAGGAACACGTCACATCCCTTCATGGCGTCATCAAGCGTGCGGGCGGTTGTATTCGCGGCATGGGCAGATTTCCATTGGTTCATCCCCTCGGTCCGGCCTTGGTAGATAACGCCTTTGGTGTCGGCCATAATGCAATTGTCGTGCTTGGCGCCCATCGCCTTGAGCAACTCGAGGCAGGCGATCCCTGCGGCACCGGCCCCGTTCAGGACGATTTTGACATCTTCGATCTTTTTGCCGGACAAATGCAGTGCATTTAGCAGCCCCGCCGCACAAATCACCGCCGTTCCGTGCTGGTCATCATGGAATACAGGAATATCCATCTGCTCTTTGAGCGACTGCTCGATAATAAAACACTCAGGCGCTTTGATGTCTTCTAGGTTGATACCGCCAAAAGTGGGGCCCATGAGCTTGACAGCTTTGATGAATTCGTCTGGGTCTTCGGTATCAAGTTCAATGTCGATAGAATTCACATCAGCGAAGCGTTTGAATAGAACAGATTTGCCTTCCATCACCGGTTTGCTGCCCAGCGCGCCCAAATTGCCCAAGCCAAGAACAGCCGTTCCGTTCGAAATAACAGCGACAAGATTGCCCTTGTTTGTATAGTCATACGCCGTTGCAGGATCTTCGGCGATTTCCTCGCAAGGGATTGCGACACCGGGGGAATAAGCCAACGACAGGTCGCGCTGGGTTGTCATCGGGACTGTGGCCTGAATCTCCCATTTGCCCGGGCTTGGCTGCATATGGAATTGCAGCGCGTCCTCGCGGGTCAGCTTATTCTTCGACATGTGGTCCCCCCATTGAATTCAACCAGACATAGCGGTTTCCAGCACTGGCCCGCAACGGGTTCATTTCGGGGTTTCGTCGCTAACATGGGCTGCTAATGTGCGCAGGATGATCCGGGGGGATGCATGAGCAGCGCCAAGAACACCACAACGCCCATGATGGCACAATATCTGGAGATCAAGGCCCAGCACCCGGATGCGTTGCTGTTCTACCGGATGGGTGATTTCTATGAGATGTTCTTTGATGATGCGGTTGCGGCGGCCGAAGCGCTCGATATCGCACTGACAAAGCGTGGTAAACATGACGATCAGGATATTCCGATGTGTGGTGTCCCGCATCATGCCGCCGAAGGGTATTTTCTGACGCTGATCCGCAAAGGGTTTCGCGTCGCTGTCTGCGAACAGATGGAAAGCCCCGCCGAAGCAAAGAAGCGTGGCCATAAGGCTGTCGTAAAGCGCGAGGTTGTCCGGCTGGTCACACCAGGCACCCTGACCGAGGATTCGTTACTGGATGCTCGGCGCCACAACTTTCTGGCGGCCTTCCACGTGGTGCGGGATCAAGGCGCGCTGGCATGGGTCGATATCTCGACGGGGGCATTTCATGTGATGCCTTGTAGTGGCGCACAACTGGGGCCCGAGTTGGCGCGCCTGACACCCCGGGAAGTGATTGTCGTCGACGGAAATGAAGCGATTTGGGCTGGAATAGTGTCTGATTCAGGGGCGGCTGTGACAACATTGGGCGCGTCTGCATTTGACAGTACGTCAGGCGAAAAACGGCTCTGCAAGCTCTACAAAGTGGGGTCGCTGGATGCCTTCGGCAGCTTTGGGCGCGCAGAGATCGGCGCGATGTCAGCCGTTGCCGAGTATCTTGATATTACCCAGCGGGGAAATCTGCCTTTGCTGCGCCCACCGGTGCAAGAAGGGCAAACTTCGGCGATGCAGATTGATGCGGCGACGCGCAAGTCGCTTGAGTTGACTCATGCACTAAACGGCGGCAAGCAAGGGTCACTCTTGCATTGCATCGACCGCACGATCACTGCCGGAGGCGCGCGATTGCTGGAACGGCGGCTGGCTTCGCCTTCCTGCAATGTCGATGTGATTGCTGCACGGTTAGATGCTGTCGCATTTCTGGCCGATCACGGCAGCCTAGCCAATGATATGCGCGATGCGCTGCGTGGCGTACATGATATCGACCGCGCGTTGTCGCGCTTGGCCCTTGATCGTGGCGGACCGCGCGATATGGCTGCCATTCGCAACACTATCGGACAGGCGCAAGAGCTTCACGTGAAGCTGCAGCAGGACTTGCCGCAGATTCTGGCGGATGCCGCAAAAGAACTCACCGGACATGATACCGTTCTGGAGATGCTGGACGAGGCGTTGGTCGCAGAACCGCCTCTATTGGCCAGAGATGGCGGGTTTATCGCGCCCGGCTACGATGCAGAACTGGATGAAGTCCGCAGGTTGCGCGATGAAGGCCGCTCTGTAATCGCCGGTATGCAGGCCGAGTATATCGAGAAGTCAGGCGTGCCGTCTCTCAAGATTAAACACAACAATGTCCTGGGGTACTTCATCGAAACAACTGCGACACATGCTGAACGGATGATGACAGCTCCGTTGAATGAAACCTTTATTCATCGTCAGACAACGGCCAATCAGGTGCGGTTCACTACCGTAGAACTGTCCGAGATCGAGACCCGTATTCTGAATGCTGGCGGGCGGGCGCTCGAAATCGAAAAGAGACTCTATTCCCGCCTAACTGAGGCTATTATTGCACAAGCAGGTCCGCTTGGCGCACTGGCCCGTGCATTGTCCGAGATCGATTTGACGACCGCCCTTGCGCATCTTGCAGTGACCGAAAACTGGGTCCGCCCCAAGGTTGACGAAAGCCGCGCGTTTGACATTTGCGGCGGGCGCCATCCGGTGGTTGAGGCAGCGCTGCAAAAGGATGGCGCGCCCTTCATTGCCAATGACTGTGGATTGACCGACACGCCGATCTGGCTACTGACCGGCCCGAACATGGCAGGCAAATCAACGTTTCTACGACAGAATGCCTTGCTTGCGATTTTAGCCCAGATGGGAAGCTTCGTGCCGGCTGACAAGGCAGATATCGGATTGGTGAGCCAGATTTTCAGCCGTGTCGGGGCGTCAGATGACCTCGCACGCGGGCGCTCGACTTTCATGGTCGAAATGGTGGAAACGGCAGCGATCCTGAATCAGGCAGATGACAGGGCGCTGGTCATACTGGATGAAATCGGGCGCGGCACGGCAACTTATGACGGGTTGTCGATTGCATGGGCGACATTAGAGCACCTGCACGATGTGAATCGGTGCCGTGCGCTGTTTGCCACGCACTATCACGAGATGTCAGCGCTTTCTGCCAAGCTGGATGGAGTGGATAACGCAACTGTTGCTGTCAAAGAGTGGGACGGCGACGTGATTTTCCTCCATGAAGTCAAGCGTGGAACCGCTGACCGGAGTTACGGAGTGCAGGTTGCGCGTTTGGCCGGACTTCCGCCGGTTGTTGTTGAGCGCGCCAAGGTTGTCTTGGAGGCGTTGGAAAAAGGCGAGCGAGAAGGCGGCGGCGCGCAAAAGGCGATCATTGATGATTTGCCTTTGTTTGCAGCGACACCATCACCCATGACCGCGCCTGCCGAACCGTCAGAGGTTGAAGCGCGGCTGAAAGAAATACATCCCGACGAGCTAAGCCCCCGGGATGCGCTAGATTTGATTTATGAGCTACGGTCCAAATTGTAGCGTAGGTCTCATCCAAATTACTTTGCAGGTGTCGACGACACACCGACTTGGGCAGGGCGCAGCAGGCGATCGTGCAACATGAACCCTTCGGCAGCGACCTGAATAATTTCCCCCGCTTTGGTGCCGGGAAGTGGCGCCTCGAACATGGCCTGATGCAGCTTTGGATCAAATTTATCACCGACTTCCGGTGTAATAGGGTCGATTCCATGCTTTTTGAAGACGCTAATCAATTCACGCATCGTCAGTTCAACACCTTCGAGAAGTGCTTTGTTGACTTCATGCTCTGCTTCGGCAGCCGATTGCAGGGCGCGGCGCATGTTGTCGTACACCGGCAGCATATCGCGGGCGAGTTTTGAACCGCCATAATCTTCAGCCTCGCGCCGGTCACGGTCAGCGCGTTTTCGCAGGTTTTCGGTGTCTGCAAGAGCTCGGATGAATTTATCGCGGTATTCGTCGCGCTCGACACGCAATGCCTCGATTTCATCGAAACTGGCGGCAGCGGCGTCAAAGTCAGGCTCGTCACCCTCGGCGGCAAGTTCATCAAGGCTTTGCAGTTCTTCGTCTTTCTCAGACATCAGTCTTCCCTTTAAGAGCGGTCGGCGATCATCTTGCCGACAAGCTTTGCGGTGTAATTCACAATTGGCACGATGCGCCCATAATTCAGCCGGGTTGGTCCAATCACGCCAACGGCGCCAATGATCTTTCGGTCGGCGTTCATATAAGGGGAAACGACGAGAGATGAACCCGATAAAGAGAACAATTTGTTCTCTGAGCCGATAAAAATGCGTACACCTTCGCCTTCCTGTGCCAGATCAAGGAATTGTGCGATGTCACGCTTGCGTTCGAGGTCATCGAACAATGTGCGAATCCGGGCAAGATCGGCCTCGTTCTCGCTCTCACCAAGCAAATTCCCCCGGCCGCGTACGATCAGGCGCTCTGTCGCTTCGCCTTCGTTTTCCCAAAGCGCCACGCCATTTTCGACCAGAGCGGCTGCAAGTTGATCAATCTCTTGCCGGCGTGCAGCTATTTCGCGGGCGATGACGGCTCCTAGCTCTGACAGCGTATGCCCGGCGGCAATGGCATTGAGAAAATTCGCCGCCTCGCGCATTGAAGATGGGGTTTGGCCTGGTGGTGGCGTAAAGACACGGTTTTCCACATGGCCATCGGCAAAGACCAGTACCACCAGCGCACGGTCCTGTGACAGCGAAACAAACTCGATATGTTTGATCGGCGCTTCGCGTTTTGGGGTCAAGACAAGGCTTGCGCCATGTGTAACCCCTGAAAGCGCCTGGCCAACCTGATCCAGAACAGACGTGACATCCTGGTTATTGGTGTTGAGCGTACGATCGATCTTGAGCCGGTCTTCACCATCCAGATCACCCACCTCAAGCAGGCCATCGACAAACATACGCAGGCCAAGTTGAGTGGGAATACGTCCGGCACTGACGTGCGGGCTCCCCAAAAGACCCAGAAACTCCAGATCCTGCATCACATTGCGGATCGTTGCGGCGCTGACTTGTTCGGAAAAATCACGGGTCAATGTGCGCGAGCCAACGGGCGCGCCGCTTTCCAGATACCCTTCGACGACGCGCCGAAACACTTCGCGCGAGCGATCGTTCATTTCTTCGATATTTGGCGGTTGCTCTGTCATAGCGTCCTCGTTGAAGGCTAAGCAATTAAAACGAAGTCTGCAGGGGCGTCAATCGGGGTTGGATTTCATATGTGGGCAGCGTATCCCGACGTTGCAACCGATAGGAGAGACCCAATGCGCCCATCAGGCCGTCAGACGAACGAAATGCGTGAAATCTCGATTGAGACAGACGTGACGATGCACGCTGAAGGCTCTTGCCTGATCAAATGCGGCAACACCCACGTTCTATGTACTGCAACAATTGACGAGCGGGTGCCCCCGTTCCTGAAGAATTCCGGACTGGGCTGGGTGACGGCTGAGTATGGTATGCTGCCAAGAGCGACAAACACCCGCATGCGCCGCGAGGCGAAGAATGGGCAATCTGGCCGTACACAGGAGATACAGCGCCTGATCGGCAGATCATTGCGGGCCGGGGTTGATCGCGTGGCACTGGGCGAGCGGCAGATTGTCGTAGACTGCGATGTGATTCAGGCCGATGGCGGAACACGCTGTGCCTCAATCACAGGCGGTTGGGTCGCACTGAAGCTGGCAGTACAAAAACTGATGAAAGCTGGCGATGTGGTCAGTGATCCTCTGATCGATCCGGTTGCTGCGATTTCCTGCGGGGTTTATGCGGGGCAAGAGGTGCTGGATCTGGATTATCCCGAGGACAGCGAAGCTGGTGTCGACGGTAATTTTGTAATGACCGGTGGCCGGTTGATCGAGGTGCAGATGTCTGCAGAAGGCGCGACATACACCCGTGCGCAGATGGATGCCTTGCTTGATCTGGCAGAAAAGGGTGTCGCTGAGCTGACTGCGGCGCAGCTGGCGGCGGTAAGCTGATGCGCAGGTTTGACGGCAAGAAACTGGTCATTGCGACCCATAACCAAGGGAAGCTGGAGGAAATTGCTGATCTCTTGAAGCCCTATGGGGTCTCTTTGACGTCGAACGCCGATCATGGTTTGCCCGAGCCTGAAGAAACCGAGACGACCTTTGTAGGAAATGCGCGGATCAAGGCGCATGCCGCGGCGCAGGCCACGGGCTTGCCAGCGCTTTCTGATGACAGCGGGATCGAGATTGACGCACTTGGCGGCGCGCCGGGTGTACACACGGCTGACTGGGCCGAAACACCGCATGGCCGCGATTTCAAGATGGCGATGGAACGGAGTTGGGCCGAATTAGAGACTGTTTCTGCTCCGTTTCCAAGGATAGCGCGGTTTTGTTGTACGCTTGCTCTGGCATGGCCAGATGGCCATGACGAGGTATTTCCAGGTGTTATGCCTGGTCAGATTGTCTGGCCGATGCGCGGTGATCAGGGACATGGATACGATCCGATCTTTCAACCGGACGGCTACGATATCACCTTTGGTGAGATGGAGCGTTGGGAAAAGAACAGGATCAGCCATCGGGCAGATGCCTTTGCCAAGCTGATTGCAGGATGTTTTGCCTGAGATGGAAGACTGGGAGCATGGGGGCTTTGGCCTTTATATCCATTGGCCATTTTGTCAGGCGAAATGCCCATATTGCGACTTTAACAGCCATGTTGTCAGTCAGATTGACCAAAAGGTCTGGGAAGCGGCGTATCTGAGCGAAATCGCGCGCATCGGCGCAGAAACCAAAGGTCGTGTTCTGCGATCGGTATTCTTCGGAGGCGGCACACCCAGTTTGATGGATCCTGAGATTGTTCAAGGGATCCTTGCAAAAGTACGGGCGACATGGCCGATTGCGAACGATATCGAGATCACACTGGAGGCGAATCCCACATCTGTCGAGGCGGGCCGATTTGCGGGATATCGTGACGCCGGCGTAAACCGTGTTTCGATGGGTATTCAGGCCCTGAATGATACCGACCTGAAAGCGCTTGGCCGTTTGCACAGCGCAACAGAAGCCATGCAAGCTTTTGATATAGCGCGACATGTTTTCGATCGTGTGAGTTTTGATCTAATCTATGCACGCCAAGGTCAATCCATCAGCAGCTGGCAAGCCGAACTGACGCGGGCGCTGGATCTGGCTGTCGACCACCTGTCACTTTATCAACTGACAATCGAAGAAGGGACGGCTTTTGGCGACCGTTATGCGGCAGGAAAACTGCGGGGACTGCCGGATGATGATACTGCGGCAGACATGTATGCTGTCACGCAGGATGTCTGCGGCCAGGCCGGATTCGAAGCCTATGAAGTCTCAAACCATGCGCGGCCCAGCTGCGAGAGCGTTCACAACAAGATCTATTGGAAATACGGCGATTATGCTGGCATCGGGCCGGGCGCGCATGGTCGCTTGACTCTGGATGGGAGACGCTACGCCACCGAAGCGCCACTTTCTCCAGCGGGCTGGCTATCTCAGGTGCGCAAGACTGGCAATGGTGACAATGGGCGGGAAGAGCTTGAACATGAAGACCAGTTTGTCGAGTTTCTGTTAATGGGGATGCGTCTGCGCGAAGGCGTGGCGCTTACAAGGTTTTCCGCGTTTGTCTCTGAGACTCATCTCAATAAAATCAATAACTTATCCGAAATGGGATTGGTGACCTATGACGGCAGTACACTGCGCCTCACAGAACAAGGCTATCCCTTGCTGAATGCCGTCTTGCGCGAGATACTGGGCGCCTAACTGCCAGCCAAGGCGCGCAAAAGATCATCGAGCTGCTCGAGCGACTTGTAACCAATCACCATTTTCCCGCTTTCGGAGCCTGCCGGATGGTCAATGGTGACCTTCATCCCCAGCGCGGCGGACAATTCGTTTTCAATCTGAACGGTGTCGGCATCTTTCGGAACCGGCGCACCAGAGACTGATCTTTTGTTGATGGCTGGACCTTTTTTCGCCAGTTTCTCGGTCTCGCGCACAGAGAGATTCCGTTGAATAACCTCGCGGGCGAGCGCGACGGCCTGTTCATGACCAACAAGGGCCCGTGCATGACCGGCGGAAAGCTGGCCGTTGATCAGGTAGGTCTGCACTTCCTTGGGAAGATTGAGTAGACGGAGGAGGTTTGCAATGTGGCTGCGGCTTTTGCCAAGGGCCGTTGCTAGCTTATCTTGTGTATGCCCAAAGCGATCCATCAACTGCTTGTAGCCAGAAGCCTCATCAACGGGGTTAAGATCCGCCCGCTGGATATTTTCTATAATCGCTATTTCGAGCACTTCTGTATCGTCATAGTCCCGCAGAAGAACCGGAATTTCGTGCAGCTTCGCAATCTGAGCAGCGCGCCAACGACGTTCTCCGGCGACAATCTCAAAACGATCTTCGTCTTTCGGCGACTGACGCACAATTAACGGTTGGATGATCCCCTTCTCGGCAATCGATGAGGCAAGTTCCTCCAGGGCATCTTCAGCAAAGGTGCGTCGGGGTTGATCGGGGTTAGGCTCGACCTGTTCGATCGGTACGATCAGATCAGGGCGCTTTGGTGCAGACTGAGGGGCATCGTCAGCGGCGACATCAGACATCAAAGCCGAGAGCCCACGGCCCAAACCCCTGGATTTCTTTGGTGCGCGTGACATCTAGGCAGCCCTCTTTTTCTTTGTTTTTTCAATGAGTTCTCTTGCTAGGGCACGATAGGCCGCACTGCCCTTTGACCCTGTGTCATAAGTAAGAACAGGCACCGCAAAAGAAGGAGCTTCACTCAGGCGAACGTTGCGGGGGATAACGGTCTTGAACACCATATCACCCATATTTTCGCGGGCATCATCCTCGACCTGCAGCGAAAGGTTGTTACGACTGTCATACATGGTCAGTGCAATACCTTCGATCCGCAATTCTGGATTGGCTGTCTGACGGACATCGCGGACAGTCAGAATGAGCTGGGACAGGCCCTCGAGTGCAAAGAATTCGCTTTGCAGGGGAACAATGATTGAATGGGCTGCCACCATCGCATTCACTGTCAATATGTTGAGGGACGGTGGACAATCGATCAATATATAGTCAAAGCCAAGTGTTGCTGTGTCTTCAGCGCGCAGCACGTTGCGCAGAAGGAAACTGCGCTTGGTATTATCGACAAGTTCAAGATCGGCCGAGCTGAGGTCTGTCGTAGCGGGAACGATAAACAAACGATCAACCGTCGTTTTCTGAATGGCATCAGCAAGCGTCACATCACCTGCCAAAAGGTCATATGTTGTTGCTTCCCGCTTATCATGATCAACGCCTAGTCCGGTGGACGCATTGCCCTGTGGATCAAGATCTATCAATAGGACACGCTTTCTTCTTTCCGCCAGAGCTGCACCAAGATTGATCGTCGTTGTTGTTTTCCCAACGCCGCCTTTCTGGTTCGCAATCGCGATAATTTTTGGATCATGAGCCAAGCTTTTTTATCCTTCGGATATCAAGAATTCGAGAGTCAGGATCAGTGATACTGACGTGATCTTCAAGGACAAACGACCAGTTCTTCCGCGCCTCGGCAACTTCTTTCTGCGACTGACGACCCTTGTGAAAAAGGGCAACACCATCTGGATCCAAGTGACGTTCCGCCAGAGGCAACAACCCAGATAGTGCGGTCAACGCGCGGGCTGATACAACATCTGCATTCTGTGGAGAAGCGCTCTCAATCCGCTGTGCAATGACTTCGACCCGCAACTGGAGCTCGCGCGCCGCGGTGCGCAGAAAGGTTGCCTTTCTCTGATCGCTTTCAATAAGGACGAATCGTGCGTCGGGTTGAAGTGCTTTTCCAAGAATCGCCATTGCGATTCCCGGAAAGCCGCCGCCACTCCCGATATCAACCCATGTATCATACGTTTCTGGCGCAAACCTGTAGAGTTGTACCGAGTCTACGATATGTCGGTCCCAAATCGCATCAACCGTTCCTTGAGCAATCAGATTGATCTTTGGTGTCCATTTGGTGACAAGATCAGCGAATACCTTTAGATCTGCTACTGTTTCACGTGAAACATCCACGCCCGCAACATTTGTGTCCATGACGTCAAGTTCCGGTTGCCTGGTGCTGTTTCTTGATCGCAGCCATAACCAACATCAGCGCCGCAGGAGTCATACCTTCGATGCGGCTTGCATGCGCAATACTTGTTGGGCGGGTCGCGGCCAGCTTTACCGCAATCTCATTGGACAGCCCTTTGATCATCGCATAGTCGATATCTTCAGGAATTATATGTTTCTCATCGCGCTCCATTGCTGCGATGTCTCGTTCCTGTCGGGCGATATAATGCGCATAAAGCGCATCCTTCTTTACCTGATCTTGAGTCTGAACTGGTATGTCATCTACATCTTGTTGCAGCTGAGAAAGATGGCCGAAAGTGAAGTCAGACAGGGAAAGCGCCTCTAGCGCTGTTTTCCGCGGACCATCAGGATTCAATTTAACACCAGTCCCCGCAATTTCCCGGGCCGACAGGCTAATTTCAGAGAGTTTTGCCTTGGCGCGCGCAATGCTGTCCATCTTGGTATCGAAATGGCGCCACGTTTCATCGCCCACACATCCAATCTCGCGACCGCGCTGCGTCAGGCGTTGATCCGCATTATCCGCCCGCAAGGACAGACGAAATTCAGCACGCGACGTAAACATACGGTAGGGCTCTGACACTCCGCGCGTGATCAGATCGTCGATCATCACCCCAATATAGGATTCACGACGGCTGAAAGTGATCGGGTCGAGGCCTTTCGCCCGACCAGCAGCGTTCAAGCCGGCAACCAAACCCTGCGCTGCTGCCTCTTCATATCCTGTTGTTCCGTTGATCTGGCCGGCAAGAAACAGGCCAGGGACTTTGCGCAGCTCTAGTGTTGCCCGCAACGCGCGTGGATCGACATAATCATACTCGATGGCATAACCAGGTTGCAAAATTGTAGCGTTTTCAAGACCATAGATAGAATTCACGTAGGCTTCCTGAACGTCTTGCGGGAGTGACGTTGAAATGCCGTTCGGATAAACCGTGTGATCAGTCACCCCTTCTGGCTCCAAGAAGATCTGGTGAGACAACTTGTCAGCAAATCGCACAATTTTATCTTCGATCGACGGACAGTAGCGCGGCCCTACACCGTCAATCTGCCCGCCGTACATGGCAGATCGGCCCAAATTCTTGCGAATGATATCGTGCGTCTTTTCGTTTGTGTGGGTGATTCCACAGTCTATCTGGGGCGCATATGGGCCCTTCGATAGAAACGAGAATAAAACTGGGTCGTCGTCGCTCGGCTGCGCCTCTAGCTTGTGCCATGCGATCGTGCGCCCATCCAGACGCGGCGGTGTCCCGGTTTTAAGCCGCCCCAATGGAAGATCAAAACTATCGAGCCGTTCGGCCATCTTTACGGACGGATCGTCACCCATGCGCCCTCCCGGTCGGGAAACATCGCCAATGTGTATGACGCCGCGCAGGAACGTGCCCGTCGTCAGAATAACGCTCTGAGCCCTTATTTTACTACCATCCCGCATCTGAACCCCGACCACCCGGTGATCCGAAATAAGCAAATCGACAGCCTCGCCTTCGACAATTGCCAGATTCTCAAGCGAGGCCAACTCCGACTGCATCTCTCGGCGGTAGATCTGGCGGTCAGATTGTGCCCGCGGGCCCTGTACAGCGGGCCCCTTCTTCCGGTTCAAAAGACGAAACTGGATTCCCGCTTTATCTGCAACGCGGGCCATCACACCATCAAGCGCGTCAATCTCACGTACCAAGTGGCCCTTTCCCAAGCCACCAATTGCCGGATTGCAGGACATTACACCAATTGAGTGCTGCGTCAGTGTAATCAGTGCGGTCCGCACGCCCATGCGCGCAGCGGCATGCGCGGCCTCCGCACCAGCGTGGCCCCCGCCAATAACAACAACGTCGTAGTCATCATGTTTCACGTGAAACACTCCCTACTTTCCAATGCAAAAGCTGCTGAAAATCTCATCCAGCACATGCTCTACATCAACTCGGCCCACAATGCTATCCACCGCACGAATGGCAGAACGGAGGTCTTCTGCAACAAGGTCTGTCATGGCATCAGGGTCTTCCAACGCCGCCTTGGCATCATCCAGATAGGCAATCGCACGCATCATTGCCACACGATGCCTTTCCCGCATCGCAACTCCAATCTGCCCCACTTTCTGCTGCAGGCGCTGACTCACGCACGCAATTAACTGATCAATGCCGTCACCTGTCTTACCTGAGATACCCAAAGCATCTGTGGGGTGAAGATCAGCTTTCGCCTGCACAATCAGATCATCAGGACCCAGGTTCTCTGGTTTGGTTTGCAGATCAGCCAATAGATGAATGCGGAAATCTGCACGCGCCGCCCGTGCAACAGCACGTGCCACACCCAGTCCTTCTACGATATCATCCGTATCCCGCACGCCCGCTGTGTCCAACAGTGTCACCGGCAGACCATCAAGATCCATCTGTACCTCGATCACGTCCCTTGTCGTTCCGGCCACCTCTGAGGTGATGGCAATATCACGCCCCGCCAAACGGTTCAAAAGCGTAGACTTTCCCACATTCGGCGCGCCAATGATTGCCACTTCAAAGCCGTCCCGCACACGCTCTGCAATACGGACACCGTCCGCCTCTGTGGCCATCTCCTCACGCACCGCAGCAAGCAAGTCATTCACTTCAGGACCAACATCGACAGGGACCTCCTCATCAGCGAAATCAATCGTTGCCTCAAGCAGAGCAGCAGCCCTGATCAACCGCTCTCGCCAACGGTCAGCCAATACGCCCAGCGCTCCGGAAAACACCCTTAAAGCCTGCTTGCGCTGGCTTTCGGTTTCGGCATCGATCAAGTCCGCGAGCCCTTCCACCTCGGCCAGATTAAGCCGCCCGTTTTCGAGCGCGCGCCGCGTGAACTCCCCAGCATCCGCTTGCCTCAGATCAGGCATATCTCCAAGACACCGCAACACTGCACTGACCACAGCAGGGCTACCATGCAGCTGCAGTTCAACCACCGTCTCTCCGGTAAAACTATGCCCCTCGGCAAAGCGCAGGACCAATGCTTCATCAAGTAGTTCCCCTGACGCATCACGCAACTGGCGCACACCACGTTGGGTCGGAATATCACCGCAAAGCCGTTCAGCCGCAGACACAGCCGCAGCGCCCGAAATACGGACAACAGCAACACCAGCACGGCCCTTTGCTGTCGCTAAGGCAAAAACAGTATCCATCTATTAACCCATTGTTTTATAACAATAAGTTACGTATTCATTGAATCAAAGAAGTCCGCGTTCGTCTTGGTCTGCTTCAGCTTCCCGATCAGGAATTCAATCGCATCCGTTGTTCCCATCGGGTTCAGAATCCGACGCAAGACATAGGTCTTTGCAAGATCGGCCTTATCCACCAGCAACTCTTCTTTCCGTGTCCCGGATTTCAGAATATCCATCGCCGGGAAGACGCGTTTGTCGGCCACTTTGCGGTCCAGCACGATCTCGCTGTTGCCGGTCCCTTTGAATTCCTCAAAGATCACTTCGTCCATCCGCGAGCCTGTATCAATCAACGCCGTTGCGATAATCGTCAGCGACCCGCCCTCTTCGATATTCCGTGCCGCACCAAAGAACCGCTTGGGACGTTGCAACGCATTCGCATCCACACCACCGGTCAGGACTTTACCGGACGATGGCACAGTCGTGTTGAATGCACGCCCCAAACGCGTGATCGAGTCCAGCAGAATGACAACATCGCGCTTGTGCTCTACCAGTCGTTTGGCCTTCTCAATCACCATTTCCGACACCGCAACGTGGCGCGAGGCTGGTTCATCAAAGGTCGACGACACAACCTCGCCCTTTACGGAACGTTGCATGTCCGTCACCTCTTCCGGCCGTTCGTCGATCAGCAGGACAATCAGATAGCACTCCGGATGGTTCTTCTCGATCGAATTGGCAATGTTCTGCAACAGCACCGTCTTACCCGTCCGCGGTGGCGCCACGATCAACGAACGTTGTCCTTTACCAATCGGCGCTACCAGATCGATGATCCGTGCCGAGCGGTCCTTGACCGTGGGATCTTCGACTTCCATCTTCAGTCGCTCATTTGGGTAAAGTGGCGTCAGGTTGTCAAAGGCTACCTTGTGCCGTGCCCGCTCGGGATCCTCAAAGTTGATCCGCTCCACCGATTTCAGCGCAAAATAGCGCTCATTATCATTCGGTTCCTTGATCACACCTTCAACTGTGTCACCGGTCCGCAAGGAATGCTGGCGGATCATATCGGGCGACACATAGATATCATCCGGACCCGGCAGATAATTGGCCTCGGGCGACCGCAAGAACCCGAAACCATCCTGCAACACTTCAAGAACGCCATCTCCACCGATCACCCATTCTTCATCTGCGCGTTCTTTGAGAATGGCGAACATCATATCGCCCTTCCGCATGGTCGACGCGTTCTCGATCTCCAGCTCTTCGGCCAAAGATAAAAGGTCCTTCGGGCTTTGCGCTTTCAGGTCGGCTAGGTTCAATCGGTGCTCTGACATAAATAAACTCTGTGCCGGCACGACAGCCAGCATCTCTTGGATCAGGAATGGAAAATCACTTTCCCGGACGGGAAGCTTTGCTACACATAGGCAGGCCCTCTGGCAGAGTCAATCAGCGCCTAAAAAGGCCGCACGATCACGGCTATCACAATAAACAGCATCAGCAGGGTCGGGACCTCATTGAAGATCCGATATGTACGACCCGAGCGCGTATTCTTACCTGCCGCAAATTCCTTACGGCGGGCACTCATCCAGCCATGCGCTGCTGTCATCAATATCACAGAGACAATCTTGATCCATGACCACGCCGCCCCCCAATCAAAGGCGCCAAGGCCGATCATGATCAGACCAGCGATCCATGCTACAATCATCGCCGGGTTCATAATCACCCGCAAAAGTTTTTCTTCCATGATCTGGAAAGTGTGATCCAACTCGGATCCCACGCTGGCTCTTTCCGCATGATATACAAACAATCTGGGCAAATAGAACAAACCAGCCATCCATGCCAGGACAGCCATAATATGCAGCGCCTTGATCCAAGGATATATACTGTCCAGAAAATCAATCATTCTATCCTGCTCTCTTGGTTTTTCTCTTCCTTTATAAATATAGAAAGAAAGAAAAGATGTTGTTGTTGTTTGGCGTGATATATTCTGTGAATTCTTATCTCATCCTCAGAGTTATCCCAATCCGTAAGATACTCTGCCCCAGCAAGATACACCTCAAGAGATATAAAAAACGTATTTTGAACAGATACTTAACTCCAGACACGTCTGAAACAGAAACGCGGATTAGGATATTGACACCGAGATATTGCCGATTCTTCCACAGGTCCGGGTTATCCATACCCACGGTGGAAAAAACACCACGACACAGTCTCGGGAACCCGAGTTCTACCCATACTATCCGACCATCCGGATTATGCCGAAATCTACCCGTATGATGACACAGGCTTTGTCCCAAAGGTTATCCACATGAACGCTCCACTTATTCTCGCTTCCGGGTCAAATATCCGCGCCCAACTTCTCAGGAATGCTGCTCTGGAATTTGAGGTTTCAGTCGCTCGGGTGGATGAAGACGCGATACGTGCATCGCTAGAGGCGGAACAGGCATCGCCGCGGGACATTGCCGACACGTTGGCAGAGCTGAAGGCACAGCGGGTTGCCGCACGGTTTCCTGATGCGCTGGTGATCGGTTGCGATCAGGTTCTTGCCTTGGGCCAAGACATTTTCACCAAACCGGAAACCCCACAACACGCGTTGACCCAACTCAAGGCCCTGCGTGGTCAAAAGCACCAGCTGCTTTCCGCCGCTGTCATCTATGGCGATGGCAAGCCGCTTTGGCGCCATGTCGGTGTGGTACGCCTTTTCATGCGCGATGCATCCGATGCCTATCTTGCGGATTATGTTGACCGCAACTGGGAAAGCATCCGGCATGCGGTCGGCGCATATAAACTCGAGGAAGAAGGAGTGCGACTTTTTACACGCATCGAAGGAGATTATTTCAATGTCCTTGGTTTGCCGCTTCTCGAACTCTTGTCATATCTCACACTTCGCGGAACATTATCGTCATGACACATATACCGCGCGCTGCTGTGATCGGTAACCCGATCAGCCATTCCCTTTCCCCCAAGTTGCACAGCTATTGGCTGAACCGCTATGATATCGAAGGAGAGTATATCGCGCTGAAAGTGACCGAGGATGCCCTGGAACGTACCCTGCAAGAGTTGCCAGGACAGGGTTTCATCGGTGCGAACGTAACCATCCCGCACAAGGTCAGCGTGATGCAGTTCGCCGACAAGATCACTGACAGGGCGACGCTTATCGGTGCGGCAAATACGCTGATATTCAAGGAAGATGGGCGTATCTTCGCAGATAATACAGACGGGTACGGTTTTCTGGCGAACCTGCGACAAGGTGCACCGGATTGGGATCCAAAGGCTGGTCCGGCCGCGATCTTCGGTGCGGGCGGAGCTGCCCGCGCGATCATTGTCGCGCTTGCAGATGCCGGTGTGCCCGAAATCATCATCGCAAACAGAACGCGCGCCAAGGCCGAGGCACTCCGCGCAGACTTTGGCGCGCGTGTCACTGTCGTTGATTGGGTTCAGGCTGACCAGATGCTGGAAGGCGCCAATACTGTTATCAATACAACATCCCTCGGAATGGTCGGGGCGCATGACTTCAAGGTTTCCCTTGATGCGCTTTCGGCAAGATCCGTTGTCACCGATATCGTTTATAACCCGTTGCAAACACCGTTTCTGAAAGCAGCCGCAGAAAAAGGCTGCACCACTGTCGATGGTCTTGGGATGCTGTTGCATCAGGGCGTGCCCGGTTTTGAACGGTGGTTCGGCCGCCGTCCCGAAGTTGACGATGCAACCCGCGCGGCAGTCCTCGCATGACGCACTTACTTGGGTTGACCGGTTCCATTGGGATGGGAAAATCCACGACGGCCCAGATGTTTCGTGACGAAGGCATCCCTGTTTGGGATGCTGACGCCGCAGTCCATGAGCTCTATGCCAAAGATGGTGCTGCTGTCGGCCCCATTCAGTCCGAACTGCCAGATGCCATCGTCGACGCTGCTGTCAGCCGGGACCGTTTGAAGCAAATGATCTCTGAAGATCTGAGTGTCATGGGAAAACTCGAAGAAATCGTACACCCGCTGGTCGCGCAGCACCGCGCAGCGTTTCTTGATGAACACAGCGGGCCTTTGTTGGTGCTGGATATTCCCCTTCTCTTTGAAACGAATGCACAAAACTGGCTATCGTCGGTTCTGGTGGTCACTGCCCCGCCAGATATCCAGAAAGAGCGGGTCATGGCCCGTCCCGGTATGACCGAGGAACAGTTCACGCGGATTTTGGCGCGGCAAATGCCGGACAGTGAAAAGCGCGCGCTGGCAGATCACATTATTGAAACGCTGACCCTAGACGACACCCGAAAGGCCGTGCGAAAACTGATTGCGGAACTGACGGGGAAGACAGATGCGTGAAATCGTCCTTGATACGGAAACCACAGGTTTCGAGCCGCATGAAGGCGATCGGATCGTCGAGATTGGCGCGGTTGAACTGATGGGTCATGTTCCGACAGGCCGCACCTATCACCAATACATCAATCCACAACGATCAATGCCAGCCGAAGCGTTCAGCGTTCATGGCATTGGTCCAGATTTGCTTGAACCCCCGCAAGAGCCGAAGCCCGGTCAGAAAACGCTGCGGGACAAACCGCTCTTCAAGGACATTGCGCAGGAATTTGTTGATTTCATTGGGGATGCAAAACTAGTGATTCACAATGCAGCATTTGACATGAAATTCCTGAACGCAGAATTGGGGTGGCTCAACCGGACACTTCTGCCGATGGATCAGGCGATTGACACACTCGCCATCGCGCGGCGTAAATTCCCCGGTTCACCGGCGTCACTTGATGCGCTTTGTCGCCGCTTTGCGATTGATAATAGCTCGCGGACCCTGCACGGCGCGCTGCTCGACAGTGAAATTCTTGCAGAAGTCTATCTGGAGCTGATTGGCGGGCGCCAGCCGGACTTTGCACTCTCCGCCACGACACGAACCCAATCGGCTCATGGACAGGTAGAAGATTGGCGCCCCATGCCTCGGCCAGAGCCCTTGGCGCCTCGGATCACACAAGAAGAATCCGCCGCCCATGCTGCCTTTGTTGAACAGTTGGGCGACGGTGCGATCTGGAAAACAGCGGGTTCCGCCTAGTTTGCCTTGGCTTTTTCAGCTTCTGCACGGCGTGCCAGCTCAGAACGATAGAGCGCAAGGAAATCAATCGTTTCCAGATTTAGCGGCGGGAAACCACCGTCGCGTGTCACATCACTGACAATACGGCGCAGGAACGGGAAGGTGATACGCGGGCATTCGATCAGCAGATAGGGATGCATCTGCTCTTCCGGCACACCTTCAACGTGGAACACGCCAGCATATTCGATTTCAAGCACGAAAAGCGGGTCACCCTTCTCTTTGGTCTTGCTTGTGATGTTCAGCTTGGTGATCACCTCATACTGATTTTCTGTGCCGCGCTTGCGTGCATCCAGATTGACCTGCACCTGGATTTCTGGCTGGGCATCACCCGATACACCCTTCTGGGCTAGAATATTCTCGAAGGACAGGTCGCGGATGTATTGCGCCATCACACGGCTGGTGATCTGTGGGGCTGCCGCGGGGGCTGCCGCTGCTGTACCGTTTTCAGGTGTATCGGTCATTGGAAACTGCTCCAGTTAAAAAACGTTCGCGCGTTCCTAGCAGCCTAGCAGTGCAGGCTCAATCCCGCGTCCATTCCGAAGGGCCTTGTGGGCGTGTTTTCTGTGGGGTGACGTCCTCAAAATCCCCATCAATGACCCGATCACCACGCGTGCGGGTGTGCTGAGCTGGCCGCTCACCCATCTCAAAGTGGTGTACTTTTACCTTGGATTTTGCCCAAAGAAATGCGGCGCGGCGGATGGCTGGCACAAGAAGCGAAAGCCCGACAACGTCGGTAAAAAACCCCGGTGTCAGAAGCAAAGCACCGGCAAACAGGATCATTGCACCATGCGCAAGGGGCTCGGTCGGGTCTTCAAGTTCTGAAAATGACCTTTGCAGATTGCCAATCTCGCGCAGACCTTGGCTCCGTACCAGATAGGAACCGGTGATCGCTGTCAGCAGAACGATCAGAAGTGTCCACCATATGCCGATAAAACCGCCAACCTGAATAAAGAGGGCGATTTCGATCATCGGGACTGCGATAAACGCAAATAACAGCCACATCTGGTATGCCTTTCATAACATGTTCGGGGTAAGGTGGACTTGGCCCCGACTGCGACCTACATAGGGGTCAAACAGGTGTGTTTCCATGCCTTCACCTAAACGAGGTCACAATGAACTCTCCGCTTATTCAGCTATTGGTGCTTGCAGGCATCGCTGTTTTCCTGATTTTGCGCTTGCGCGGTGTGCTTGGCACACGCGAAGGATTTGAAAAACCGGTAGTCAACCGGCCAGAACCTTCCTCGCGTATCGGCAAACCAGAGTTTGATGTGATTGAAGGTGGTCCAGACTTGGACATCACCGATCATGTGGAAGAAGGGTCCGACGCGGCAAAGGCCCTCGCCAGCATGAAACGCGTTGATCCGTCGTTCAACGTCAGCGAATTTCTTGGTGGCGCGCGTGGTGCGTATGAAATGATCCTGATGGCATTTGAAAAAGGTGATCTGGACAGTATCGTGCCATTCATCTCGGAAGACGTGTACGAAGCATTTGCTTCGGTCGTTGATGAACGTCAGCGTCAGCGCCTGACAATCGATGCAAAGTTCATTGGTATCAGCGACATGTCGCTGACAGATGCCGCCTTTGATGAGCCCGCGAAAGAAGGTGAAATCACCATCCGGTTCAAGTCCGAGATGACATCAGTTGTTCGTGACAATGCCGGTGATATCATCGAAGGCAGCGAGACCGAGATCAAGCGCCAGAAAGACACCTGGACGTTTGCACGGAAGATGGATTCCGGTGATCCTAACTGGCGGCTTGTTGCCACCGGTGAATAATCTCGGCTCGGGTATTGCGGTCTGGCCCCGCACTGACACTGGCGAGCAGCGATATGGCAGAACCGACTTATACCAAGCTGACATTCGATGACCTGCAGGGATGGTGTGAAGATGATCATCACGCCGCCTTGGATGTTTTTCTGAACACGTGCCAAGATCTGGATGACCCGCGATGGCGCGCGCTGTGTGACATTGCCCGGACACACCCCCAACCACGCGGCTTTTTTGAAGCGTACTTTCGCCCCGTCCTGATCGAGGATGGCAAACCCATGCTCTTCACCGGGTATTTTGAACCACAACTTGCTGGGTCCCGCGACGCAACCACGCACTATCGCCACCCGATCTACACCCTACCCGAAGATCTAGTTCCCCAAGTGCCCTATTTTACCCGGCGCGAGATCGAGGAAGAAGGCGTTTTGGCAGGGCGTGGGCTTGAATTGGCATGGCTCGCTAATCCAGTTGATATATTCTTCCTTCAGGTTCAGGGGTCTGGCCGAATTCAATTGCCCGATGGCAGCATGATGCGTGTTGGTTTTACCGGCAGGAACGGGCGGCCTTATACCTCGATCGGGAAAGTGCTGGTCGACCGCGGGATCGTCGATCCGCAGCAGATCTCGGCCGATCTGATCCGCGACTGGATCGCTGTGAACCGCAGTGAAGGCCGCGCGCTTTTGTGGGAAAACGAAAGCTATGTGTTCTTTCGCGAAGTCAGCGAAGTTCCGGCAGATCGCGGACCTTTGGGTGTAATGAACCGCCCAATTACACAAGGCCGTACCATTGCTGTTGATCCAGATTTTGTGACATTTGGGGCACCTGTCTGGATTGAAAAGGAAGGTGATGCACCGATGAAGCGGCTGATGATCGCTCAAGATACCGGTTCTGCAATCAAGGGTGCACAACGCGCCGACATATTCTTTGGCACGGGCGATGAAGCTGGCCGACAGGCGGGCAGAACCAAGGATGGCGGTCGCATGGTTGTATTGTTGCCGATAGCGATTGCGCAACAATTGACAGTGGTAGCCCACTGATGCGCAGGCCACGTCATCTCTCTGCAGAAGAGCGCGCCTTGTGGGATCGGGTTGCCGAACGGGCAACACCATTGCACCCAAAACGGACAGAGCCTGCGCCAGACCCAGCACCAAGCCCGAAACGCAAGGCCCCGATTGCGCCACGTGATCCGGTTCCAGAGTTTCGCGTCGGCCAAAAGTCAGATACAGCGCGTTCCCATGATATCATGCGTCCTTTGGTTGATCGCCTCTCTGCCGCGCCAGTGAACATGGACAGCAAGTCTTTTGGCAAGATGAAGCGCGGCAAGCTGAAGCCTGAAGCACGTATTGATCTCCACGGTATGACAATGGCCGAGGCGCATCCGGAATTGGTGTCGTTTATCCTTGGCTCGCAATCGATCGGGCGTCGCCTTGTGCTGGTCATCACCGGAAAAGGCAAAGATCGCGATCAGGGTGGTCCGATCCCCATCCGCCACGGGATATTGCGGCATCAGGTTCCGCAATGGCTTGCCCTTCCCCCCTTAAGCCAAGCGGTTTTGCAGGTCACGCCAGCGCATCTTAAGCATGGTGGGCACGGGGCCTATTACGTCTACCTACGCCGCATCCGCTAGTGCGAATCGGGCATTGCGGGTCGGGATGATCAGAATGATCGCGGCAAAGGCAAAGACTGCGGCATAGCCCAGTTGTTGTACTTCAAAACCGATGCCTTGGTCGATCAACCAGCCACTTAGCCCGGGGCCAATTGCCGACCCCAGTACCATCAGGGCCGCCGCCGCCGATTTGATCGCTCCGATGTGCCGCGTGCCGTAGAATTCTGCCCAGCAGGCGTTCAGTAAGGTCGCCTGCCCGCCTCCGGCGATGCCCATCAAGATGACAGCCAGCGCCGTCCACCCCAATGAGGGGGCATACCAATGCAGGATGAATGCTGCGACCAAGGGGATCAGGTAGATCGGCAAGAGCCGGGTTGCGCCAAACCGGTCGATCGCCCAACCATATCCGATGGTCGACAACGATAGTGCCAGTGTGCCCAAGGGGAATACCGATACAAGAGCGAGGTGGGACCACCCTTTGATTTCGGCAAAATGGGCCTGATGGAACCAAAAGGCGGTTCCGAACCCTGAGAATGACATCACCGCGGGGATCATTGCCCAGAACAGGGGATGTCGCAGTGCGTCAGTCCTTGTCCAGTGTCTGCCATGCATTCCGGTCGCTTGGGTGGTTTCGCCCATGGAGTGTGGTGTGCGTTCCAATCGCAACAGGCGAAAAAGGACGAAGCAGGACAGAACGCAGAATGCTGCAAAACAGACCCATAGTGTGCGCCATTCGATCATTGATTTCAGCCAGACCATCGTAAGCGGCAATGTCGCTTCCCCCAGCATGAACCCGAACGACGCAACAGCCAGCGCGCGTCCGCGGGTGGCGATGAACCATCGTGCCATTGCAACCGTCGCAACATGGCTGGTCATGCCCTGACCGGTAAAACGCAGCGCAAAAATGACCAAAGGCAGCAGGGCTGCAACCGCATTGAACGCCATGAACAGACAGGCCGCAGCCAACATGAGGATTACAACGATCCCGAGTGTTCGTACCCGAAACCTGTCAGCCAGACCGCCTGCGAAAACCATCAGCATCGCCGAGGCCCCCGTGCCGACCATATAGATCAGGCCCCAGTCACCGTTTGACAGCCCATAGGCTTCGCGGATTTCTCCGCCAAAGATGGCAATGAAGAAAGTCTGCCCAAAACTGGACAGAAACGACAACAGGAAACCTGTTGCCAAGAACGGCAGGTTTTCACGAATGAAATGCAGGTATCCGGTTTGTTGGATCATTCAGGACAAATGAACCGACATAAGCGAAGTTGAAAGCCCTAAAGCACGTAACGGCTGATATCCATTGACCGGGAAAGTTCGCCCAGATGCTTTTCGACGAATTCCCCATCAATAGCGATTTCGTCACCGGCGCGATCGGGGGCGTTAAAGGACAGGTCCTCGAACACGCGCTCCATCACTGTATAGAGTCTACGCGCACCAATGTTTTCAACGGCTTCGTTTACTTCCGCCGCGATCTTGGCCAGCGCTTTGATACCGTCTTTGGTGAACGTCACGGTGACGTCTTCGGTCTTCATAAGGGCTGTGTATTGCAGGGTGAGTGCGTTATCGGTCTCGGTCAGGATACGGACAAAATCATGTTCGGTCAGAGCGCGCAATTCGACGCGGATAGGCAGGCGCCCCTGAAGTTCGGGTAGCAAATCCGATGGCTTTGCCACATGGAAAGCACCCGATGCGATAAACAGGATATGATCTGTCTTGATCGGTCCGTGCTTTGTAGACACGGTTGTGCCTTCAATCAGTGGTAGCAGATCACGCTGCACGCCTTCGCGGGATACATCGGCCCCGCGCGCATCCGCGCGCGCACAGACCTTGTCAATTTCATCAAGGAAGACGATGCCGTTCTGCTCGACCGCCTCAAGCGCGGCCTTGGTGACAGACTCGTCATCCAGCAACTTGTCAGCTTCATCTGCGATGAGCGCGTCATAGCTTTCGGCCACCGTCATGCGTTTCCTGACGGTCCGGCCACCCATAGCTTTGCCAAACAGGTCACCAAGGTTCATCATCCCGCCCATGCCACCGGGTTGACCGGGAATTTCAAAACCGCCCATAGGGTTGGAGTTATCGGCCAGTTCAAGCTCAATCACTGTGTCGTCAAGTTCGCCGGCTTTCAGTTTCTTGCGGAACATCTCGCGCGTGCTATCGCGGGCGTCAGTGCCGGCCACGGCGGTAATGACCCGATCTTCGGCGGCGGCGCGGGCCTTGGCCTTAACGTCCTCGCGCATGTGTTCGCGAGTATCGATGATGGCAGTATCGACAAGGTCACGGATGATCTGTTCAACATCACGGCCAACATACCCGACCTCGGTGAACTTTGTTGCCTCGACCTTGAGAAAGGGCGCGCGCGCCAGCTTGGCCAGACGGCGCGAGATTTCGGTTTTGCCGACACCGGTTGGCCCGATCATCAGGATGTTCTTGGGGTACACCTCATCGCGCAGATCATCGCCCAGTTGCTTGCGCCGCCAGCGATTGCGCAGCGCCACAGCCACGGCGCGTTTGGCGTCTTTCTGGCCGATGATGAAGCGGTCAAGCTCCGAGACGATTTCGCGGGGGGTGAGGTCTGTCATATCAGTCCTTAAACTTGGGAAGGTGGAAGACGATGCAGCGGGACAAAAGCGGGCATCAGGCGCAAGACCCGCGCCCTGATCCGTTCCCAAAACGCACCCAGAAGAAGCAGGACGACGCCAAGGACCAGCACGGTCAAGGCTGCCCCGTCACCATCAAAGACTGTTGCTGCAAGTGCCACGATATAGCCGATAGCTGCAATCAGGAATGATCGGCGGTCTATGACGATTGCAACGATAGCAAACATCATCAGAACAGCGAGCAAGATCAGGTTCGACCCGCCATTGTCACGATCCAGAAGTGACAGTGCCATCGTATTGACAAGAGCGGGGGCTGCGACGACGTGCAGCCAGAATCCGTTGGCGGATCGTCGGGTGACGCGATGCGGGTCACTCATGTCAAACATCATTGCGACAGCGAAAACAAGGATACCCAAGACGAGGGTGATCCAGGCAAAGGGGCCATCAGCGGACAGCAGGAAGAACTCACTAAAGTCAGCGACCCGTCCTTCGCGGCTGGCGGCAAAGACGATAGCCACGATGAATAGTCCGACTGCAATCATTGCCATCGCAAAAGGGACGCGGAAGCGCCACCAGTAGACCGCCAGAGCAAGGGTCGCGAGCACCAAGGGAAACGGCACGCTGGAATAGTCGTTTTGCGCAATCATAAAAGGTTCCGACAGCACGGCGGTAAAACCGAAGGCCGCGTTGCCTGCAAACAGTATCGACAATGCAATCGCCGGTGCCACCATGCGCCGTTTGCGCACAAAGTATTCGGAGAGAAGCCACACGCCACCGCCGCCAATCAGCGTCACCCACATCGCATAGTCCTGCAAGTTGATGATCGAATCGCCCAGAACCAGTGCTGCAACACCCCACCATCCAGATGCCAGGATCAGCAGGCCAATGACGATGAAGACTTCGTTGAACCCTTTGAAGAGCTCGAATGGCTCGTCGCCGGGGGTCAGGTTCTCGCGCGCGCCCCGCCTGCTGTCGGCAAGACTGATCAAGCCTGCTGCCTGCTTCTCGCTGATCAGCCCGCTGCCTACGGCCGCTTTGAGGTCGTCGCGCCCGATCATGCCTTGAGCGTTTCAACCGTCAGGTTGCCATTGGTGTAAACACAAATGTCCGCCGCAATCGCCATCGCTTCGCGGGCGATCGCTTCGGCGTCTTTCTTGGTGTCCATCAGGGCACGGCCTGCGGCCAGCGCATAGTTGCCGCCCGATCCAATGGCCGCGATGTCATGTTCCGGTTCCAGCACATCGCCTGCGCCGGTGATCACAAAAAGTTCTTTTCCGTCACTGACGATCAGCATTGCTTCGAGTTTTTGCAGATATTTGTCTGTACGCCAGTCCTTGGCCAGCTCAACAGATGCGCGGGCCAGTTGGCCGGGGGTCGCCTCAAGCTTCTTTTCCAGACGTTCAAGCAGCGTAAACGCATCCGCCGTCGACCCTGCGAAACCGCAGATCACATCCTGCCCGCCGGGTGAAAGCCGCCGCACCTTGCGCGCAGTACCCTTGATGACAGTCTGGCCAAGGCTGACTTGCCCGTCACCTGCAATAACAACCTGCCCGCCCTTGCGGACACCGATGATTGTTGTGCCGTGCCAGCCGGGAAAATCTTCACTTGCCATCATCTGCTCCTTGTCGCTGCTGCATATATGGCGGGGCGATGCGGGGCAAACAACCCCGTACGGGTTGTTCAATGCGCAGGGCAAGGCTAGCGTCCGGCGTATGAGCGCCCGTGATACTGTCACTTTCTACCTTCCGCCGCAGCTGCGCAAACAGGCAGAGCGTGGCAAGCATAATTTCATCAGGCAAGTCGGCGAGGTGCTGGTTGCGGCCGGATTGAACGTTGCGTTTGACAACGATGATGATCTTGCGCGTTTGCGCGCCTTGGCCCGTCCGGGCCGCGGGCTGTATTTGATGGATCCGCCGGCGAATATGCGGGGTCTGACTTTCCGTAAAACATATATCTACCCGTTCTGGCACATCGAGAAAGGGGCCGAGCGCTGGGCCTGGCCTGTTGCGCAAGAGGCGTTTGACCCCGAAAGTGTCGATGCGCGCAAAGCGGCTAATTTCTATCGGTTCTGGCGCAACCGCCTATATGACGATGCACCCATTCACGCCCGCAAGGATGGCTTCGTTTACGTGCCATTGCAGGGACAGTTGCTGCGCGCCCGCTCTTTCCAGTCCTGCAGCCCGATCGACATGATCAAAACTGTGCTTGAGCAGGATGCCGTTCGGCAGGTTGTGGCAACACTGCATCCATCTGAAACCTATTCCCCAGAAGAGCGACAAGCACTGAAAGAGCTGCTGTCAGCTCAGGATCGTCTGATGGTCAGATCAGAGGCGTCGCCCCACTATCTGCAGAATTGCGATTACATCGTGACCCAGAATTCCGGTGTCGGGTTTCAAGGCTATTTTTTTCGTAAGTCGCTGATTCTTTTTGCAAAGTCAGACTTCCACCACATCGCTCTGAACGCCACAGACAACAGCCCCGAACAGGCCTTTAACAAGGTCCGCAGCCATGCACCCGATTATGCGGCGTATCTGTACTGGTTCTTACAAATGCGCGCGATCAATGCTGGCCGGCCAGAGGCAAAGAAAAGAATTCGCGATGTGCTGCGCAATCACGGGTGGCCGGTCTGAACATAAAAAGAGCGCCACTACGGGCGCCCCTTTGCAAAAGTTCTCCACGTTCGGGATCAGATCGAGTCTTCAATCCAGCCTTGAAGTGCGGCCTTTGGCGCGGCGCCAGCTTTGTTGGAAACCACTTCACCGTTCTTGAAAACAAAGAGTGCAGGGATCCCGCGGACACCCATTTGGGCTGGCGAATTCGGGTTTTCGTCTACGTTCACTTTGACGATCTTGACCTTGCCCGCCATCTCGTCTGACAGCTCTTCCAGAGCGGGGCCGATCATCTTGCAGGGGCCGCACCACTCTGCCCAAAAGTCGACGACGACAGGAATATCTGACTGGCGCACTTCGGCGTCAAAGGTTGCGTCTGTTACTGCTACGGTTGCCATTGGGTTACTCCTTGGCGAAAAATCA
The DNA here is from genome assembly GCA_964614205.1 of uncultured Loktanella sp. Lineage (GTDB taxonomy): Bacteria > Pseudomonadota > Alphaproteobacteria > Rhodobacterales > Rhodobacteraceae > Yoonia. The sequence goes on from CAZTKF010000008.1 coordinate 32,622, forward strand.
TTGGAGGCTGAAACTAGGAACCCATTCGCCAATGGTCAAGACATAGCAAGCGAGTTCAGGGCTTCGTGAAGTTGCTGTCGCGGCAATGCGGTCAAAGTGCCCGTATGGGTCCATAAGATAGCAGTTTTGACATCATGGTCGGGATAGATTTCACGCAAAGCGTGATCATAGGCAGCAAGCTGTCTTTGCAAACCCAGCGGTGTGTCCTCTGGTACCGACGGGACCAACCGATTTGATTTGTAGTCAATCGCGGTGACGGTGTCCTGCCCGATAATCAGCCTGTCGATTGCACCGTGAATGCGACCAAGTCCGGGAACATCTGCGGTGATAACGACTTCGTTCAGGGCCTCGCTGTTCCAAAGCCAGGCCAGATCTGGTTTCTCGATCAGCGCAATGACTTCGTCGATCAAGGCTGGGTTTTCGGTTTCAAGTAATTGAAGCCCAAGACTATGCCGTTTGTCTTTCGCTACCAGTGGCAGGTGTTCCAACAGCAGGTGAATCTGCGTGCCCCTCTCTTTGGCGTCTTCGCTGTCTTCACCAGCAGGGTCACCTGGCATGACTTTGGGACCTGTCAGTTCTGATGGCGCAACTGTTGCGAAGGGTTCAGGTTGGGGTAAATCGCCAAATACTGGCGGTATGATCTTCGTCGTGACGACAGGCGGAACCGAAGTGCGCGGCAATGCCTCCCACTCCAGCTCAGATACACGGCGCAAAGGCAGATCTCCGAGCATCGCGTCATAGGCACCGCGCCTTTGCATCCCATCGGCCACGATATTGTACCAGCTTGCATCGCCTTCACTCACATCACCCGCCGCTCCGACGATCAACCACTTCTCGGCACGCGTCATTGCCACGTAAAGCAGGCGCATCCTCTCTCGCGCCTGTTGTGCGATAACCGCGTCGCGCAATGCGGTCACTGCCGGGGCAGAAGCGCTTGCAGGGGTTTTCCAGATTACGTGCGCCTCAGCGGGCAGCAGTTCCTGCTTGATCTGAACATCACGTTTGGCGGTATCCGGCAGAATGACAATCGGTGCTTCGAGGCCCTTGGCACCATGCACTGTCATAACGCGGATACGGTCGCCCTGGCTTTCCATCTGGCGTTTGACCTCAAGGTCGTCTGTTTCCATCCATGTCAGAAACCCAGTCAAACTGGGTACGCCAGTGCTTTCATAAGCCAGCGCCTGTGACAGCAACGCGTCGATCCCGTCTTCTGCTTCAAGGCCAAGACGGGCCAGCAACTTCCGCCGTCCGTCGTGGCGGGTCAGGATACGCTCGATCAGATCATAAGGTCGCAGAAAGTCGGATTTGCTGCGCAGGTCATCAAGGATGGCCAGTGTTTCTGTGTGAGCGGAGTTGCGCAGCGCCTCCCAAAGAAAGCTCTTTTCGGCGCGGTGATGGGCAAGCGTGAAAAGATCCTGCTCGGTCCAGCCAAAAAGCGGTGACCGCAGCGCAGAAGCCAAGGATAAATCATCTTCAGGCAGAGCCAGAAAGCGAAGCACCGCCGCAAGGTCTTTGACCGCGAGTTCAGCCCCCACCCGCAAACGGTCGGCACCCGCAATCTTCAAGTCGGCAGCTTTGCAGGCGCGGATGATCTCGGCAAATAGCTCGGAGCGCCGCTGAACGAGAATCAGAAAATCCCCTTCGGTAATCTGGCGGCGGTGGTAGGTGCCGGTGTTCCCGATCTCTTCCGGGATTGTTTCGTTCTTGATCATGTATTTGATCTGTGCGGCCACACGCTGTGCCATCAGAACGGTGTGATCGGTTGCGCTGGGCTCATCGACGGGCTTGTACCATGCGCGTTTGTCCTCGACCTTGGATTTTTCAATGACCGGCCATAGATCGACCCGACCGGGCATATTTTCCTTGAAGGCGATGTGCGTCAGCGTGTCGTCCATGCCTTCGGCGCGATCACCGACAAACGTCTGGTCCACGACAGAAAGGATCGCCTGCGCCGATCTGAATGAATGGTCCAGTGAGGTGATCTCAAACGGTTTGTCGATCGCCCTGTGCGCATCATGGAAATGCGTCTCCATCATGTCAAAGGCAGCAGGGTCAGCCCCCTGAAACGAGTAAATCGACTGCTTCTTGTCACCAACAACAAAAACCGTGCGTTCGCGATCCATGCGTGCGCCTTCGCCAGTGGCAAATTCCTGCGTCAGTTGTTTGATGACCGCCCATTGGGTCGGGCTGGTGTCCTGTGCTTCGTCCACCAGAATATGATCAATTCCGCCGTCCAGGCGGAAAAGAACCCATTGCGCGACATCGCGGTCGGTCAGCAAGGCCTTGGCCTTGCGGATCAGATCGTCGAAATCAAGCGCCCCCATCGCGAGCTTGCGTTCTTCATATGCGGGTACAAAAATACCGGCAAAATCGTAAAGCGCAACGGTGCGGTCAACTGCATCCATCGCCCAGAGATGCGCCTTGGCGGCAGCCACCCTGTCCATCCAGTCGTGGACGGCGTCAGCGATTGGCGCCATCGCTTCGACCGCCTTTGTGTGGTTGCTTTGCGGAAAGTTGGCAGATTTGGACTTGCAGGTATTCGCATAAAGAAAAAGCTGGAAAAGCGTGTCTAATGCAGGCCAATCGGGTTTCTTTAGGTCAAGTTCAGCAAGCTGTGTTGCGAATTTCTTGTAGCTGGGGGATTGATCCTGAAAGACGGTCTTGATGTCATGGACAATCGCGGCCTCATCCCCCTGAAAAGCAAGGGCAAGAGCATCTTCGCGCTTGGCATCGGCAGCCAGACCGAGCGTTCGCTTTATGTCCGAAGGTGTTGTTCGTCCAGCAAATGCATCCCGTTTGCCCGCAATCTCGGCTGTAAATTTTGCCAGATCATCGCCGGTGAAATGCTTTAGCAATCCATGTACGACTCCGGCCTGCGGCCCCATCACGATCGCATCCACGACTTCAGCGCGCAAAAGCTCGGCAGTGCGGTCTTCCATCTCGCGGAATTGCGGGCTGACCTGCGCCTCAAGCGGAAAGCGCCGCAGGACACCGGCACAGAACGAGTGGATGGTCTGGATTTTCAGACCGCCCGGCGTTTCGATCGCGCGGGCAAAAAGTGTGCGGGCTTTGCCGAGTTGTCTTACATCGAACGCCCCATCAACACCCAAGGTCAGCAATTCAGCGCGCAAGACGTCGTCCGGCATCATGGCCCATGAACCAAGGCGCTGGAAAAGACGGTTCTGCATCTCGGCGGCGGCGGCCTTGGTGTAGGTCAGGCAAAGGATGTTCTGCGGCGATACCTCTTCCAACAAGAGCCGGGCTACGCGGTCGGTCAGCACGCGTGTCTTGCCGGACCCCGCGTTGGCCGATAGCCATGTCGAGCTGCGTGGATCGGCGGCGTCAACCTGCCGTTGGGTGGCGGCGTCGCGGATCATCTCAGCACCTGTGGCACCGGATCATCACTGGTGTCCCATTCGCCATAGCGCGACAAGTGGTCGTAGTCGCTGTGATCCGATTTTGAAAACAGCGCGAGGCGCGCCGTGTAACCGCGCTTGACCTCGTGCCAATGCGCAAAAAGTGTCTCTAACTCTGCCCAAACCTCATCTGGGGGTTGCTTATCGAGAGGTGCCGCGACGTTCTTCATTGCGGCGTTCACACCGATAAATGTGGCGGATCGGACAGGTCTGGCGCCGATGGAAGGGAACGCACCACGTTCCACCATCGCGGCCTCGAGTAACAGTTGTTTATCGAATTTTTCTTGCTGTGAACCCGTTGGGACGACACCGGTCTTGTAGTCATAGATCAATGCTTCTCCGGTGTCGGTCAGGTCGATACGGTCTGCCTTGCAGGTCAGCAAAACACCAGCGGGAGCGACGATGATTTCGCCGACTTCTTCGATCTTGTGATCGGTCGCAATCGACTGGCGTTCGGCCTCGTCGGCAAGAAACTGATCTGCTGAACGCTCCATCCGCGCCAGCCATTGGGCGCGTATCGTCGGCCAGGGGCAGTGTTTCTCAAATTGGGCGGCCGCGATCTGCATGAGCGCCTCGCGGTCACCCGCCCCGTGTCCGCTTTGGATGAACTGCTCTAGAATACCGTGCACGATGGTGCCGCGCAGTGGGGCGTCAGCAGTGGGGACCAATGGATCAAGTCGGTCAAGATGAAGCGTCTTGCGCGCATAGACGGCAAATGGATCACGGATCAATGTCTTGATCTGCGTGACCGACAGCTTCTTGGGGCGTGCTGCCACAGGTGGGCACGGTGACGGGCGCGGTTCGGATGGGGTGCGGTCCTCCGGCGATGACAGCGCGTCTGCCATGGCGCACCAGTAATCGCCCCTTGCCTTCATCGCATTAAGTGCATCCTGACCCCCTTGATCAGGCAAACCTTTCAATAGGTTCGTCAGTCGGTTGACCCAGCGCGACGGAACAGTTTCCGCATCGGCAGAACGTTTGGCCCGCGTGATCCAAACCTCCTGTCCGGCGATGGCCTGTTGATAGTCATGCGCCGACAGCCCGATCCGCCTTTCCGGCAAGAGTAGCCCCGCCTTGGCCCGCATCACCCTGTTCAACCATGGATCAGGTGCTGGTGCTTCGGGCCAGACGCCATCATTCATGCCGCCAAGAATTGTGAGTTCAACACCTTGTACCCGCGCCTCGAGCGTTCCCCAGATCAGGATATTGGGATGACCCGTATCGCGATCGCGCACAGTGCCTTCTGCGATGATGCCTCCGAACAGCGCCGCGTAGTCGCGCGGGGCCATGACGCCGCCTGCGCTGGCCGCCCCGATCAGATGGTCGCAAATCTTGCGGGCTTCGCGACCAGCAGCTTCATCCCAAAGACCACCAGATCCTTCAGCGCCAGGACCGGCACACAGTTCCTCGGAAAGGGTGATGTGCGCGTCCAGATGCTCTGCGACTGTGGCGGTTTGCGTTTCTTCCAGCCCGTCAATCAATCCGGCAATCCATGCAGCCCAACTGTCGCGTCCCGTTCCCTTCTTTGCCCAAGTCAGCAAGTCGTCTGGCTTGGGAAACGGCGGGCCATTTCTGCGCAGGTCCAGTTCAAGATCGCGGGTGTGCCGCAGATGTTCACCGCGGTCGTCCCGCTCGGAATGGCACAGCGGATGCTTGAGCAGCGTCAAAAGCGACTCGCCGGTCAGCGGCCTGCCAAAGAGGTCTGCAACGTGTCGCAAGAAGCGACCTGGCGGAGAAAGCGCAAGTGGCATTCCTGCACTATCGTCGGGCTTGATATCACAACGGTCCAATGCGGCTGTCACCTGCCGCGTCAGCATCCGGTCAGGTGAGATCAGCGCGGCAGTGATCCCGTCTTCGGCCGCCTGTCGCAGACGGAGTGCAATGGTTTCAGCCTCGGCCCGCGGTGATGCGGCCTCAACCAGCGTGAGACCGTCAGTGGCTTGATGCAGATCGCCCAGTTTCGGTCCGTCAGACAGCCACTGATCTGTGACGGGTGCCGGGCGCAACGACAGGGACACAAGCGCGTTGCGCTTTGGATGCGCCGGAGACTGGTTGGTCCAGTTCATCACGCTGTCGGCCTGAAAGCCGATCAAATCCATCAGGCGCCGGAACCGGAACTGTGGATGATCCTCTGCCGTCATGCCATCTTCCATTGCGTCCCAGACGTGATTTGGCAGATCAAAATCAAACCCCGGAAGGATGATCGCGCCCTGAGGTAGTTTTGCGACGGCTTGCATGAAAAGGGCGGTTGCGCCGCGCGAACCAGTAGAGCCTGCAATGATGACGGGGTGTTCTGGCGGCTCCCTTTCCCATTTCCTTGCCAGTGCTTCGATCACGAGCCGTTGCCGCGCTTCCTTGTCGGGTGGTTCGTTCTGCTGATCAAAGAACGGGGTGATGATCCTGAGGAAAGCAAGAGCGCGTTCCCAATGCCCCGACTGGTCGGCGATATCGAGTGCGGCAATGGTGTCGGGGTCGACACCTTCGCCCTGCATTTCGTCCATGAGCTTGGCAAGGCTGTCGGACAGATCATAAAGGGCGGCACGTGGTGCGAGGTCTGGTTCCTTGTCCAGAAGTTTTGCAACGAACTGTGAAAGCTCGAGGCGCCGTCGCAATGGCGAAACTGCTGGCGGCAAATCAAGCGAAACCGGATCGCTGGCAAGGTCTGTGATCAGCCGCACCCGGGGAAGCAGCCGCGCTGGGCCCGTATCGAATACGGTCCTGATCCGCCGCTGCATCCGTGCAGTGTTGACGTAGATCTCGACCCGTGCCAGATCAGTTGGCGTCATATGCGCGGTGCGTGCGATCAACCCGTCAACAAGGGCTTGGGCAAAGTCCACACCGGGTGGGCTGGCAAAGATGCGAGGCTGGGGATCGGTATCAAACATGCAGCATTGCCTCTGCAACGGGAATGCTTGAAGGTTGCCCGACATCGCACCATTGACCCTGGTAAATTGTGCCAAACAAACCACCGCGTGCGGCGATGATGTTCCATGCAAGGTTCATCGAAAAGGCCATTTCATCAATTTCAGACAGCACATCGGTGCGGATAATCTGGAGGCCGGTATAGATCGCGTCCGGGGCGCGGTGCAGTTGCCCGTCGCGGTCGATCCGGAAATCTCCGTCGCCGTGGTGCCCAGAAACATTCTGCTTTTCGACAATCAAGAGCAGTGCTTCCATTTCCGGTAACCAAGCTTGCAAGATATGTGAGACAGGGTTTGGTCCGCTCCACACCGCGTCCGTGTTCATCGTCAGCACGGGATTTCCGCCAAGCAGCGGAAGGGCATGTCGCAAACCACCGCCCGTTTCCAACAAGGCGTCGGTCTCGTCCGAGAAGGCGATCGGTTGCCCGGCAAGATGGTTCCTGATCATCTCGCCACGGTAATGCAGGTTCACGACCTTTGTACCCGTTCCAGCCTCGGCGGCAAGGGTGATTGCGTGGTCGATCAGGGGTCTTCCGGCAACCGGGATCAACGGCTTTGGCATTTCTTGTGTAAGCGGACCCATGCGTGTTCCAAGCCCGGCTGCGAAGAACAGGATTGGCATGCTCATGGTCTCAGTTCCGCCAGCTTTTGAGGTGTTGGTTCGGGGACGGTATCCATGACCGCTTGGGCGAGATCAGCGAGTGCGGGATCTTTCAGGTCCGCAAGAATATTTTCCCAAACGCGAGGCATGAAATCAAGGTAGCGCGGTTTGCCGATCTCGGTGACAAGCCGAGCGAAGACGCCAAGGATTCGCAGATTTCGTTGAACGCCAAGGCAAGCGAGCGATGTGCGGAACTGGCCTTTTGCCTGTGTGCGCGTGGCAAAGTAGTCGATGGTGTCATCTACAACAGAACGGCTGACATCCCGGCGGGCATCACGCAGAAGCGAGGCAAGATCATAGCCCGCTGGCGCGACAAAGGCATCCTGAAAGTCAAGCAGACCAACCCTTTGGCCGCCCGCTTTGTCTGCGCGCCAAATCAGGTTCTCGGCGTGATAGTCGCGCAAGGCAAGCGTGGTCGGTTCCGGAGCGAAGGTCGCAAGTGCCTTTTCTATCTGGACGCACAGATCATCGGTGGCTGTATGGGTGTAACAGGGGCCGATAATTCTGACCATGTCCGCTCCGACGGCAGGCGTCATGCATTTCAGATGCGATGGTGGATTTACGTGTTCGAGTCCCAGCAGAACATCTGCGGCAGACCTGTAAAGCATGGCTTCGTCCGTTGGCGCATGGTGCAGCCATTGCGCAAAATCCGTTTTGCCAAGGTCGCTCAGCAAGAGTAGCCCCTGTGACGCATCGTGCGCCAGAATGCGCGGTGCGGCAAAGCCATGGTCGTGCAAAAGGGTGGCGATCTGGACGAAAGGGACGGTATCTTCCCCGTTTTCGGGGGCGGCATCCATCAGGATGGCTGTTTGTGAACCTGCCGAAAGACGCAGATAGCGGCGGGCAGAGGCATCACCAGCCAACGGGGCCTGCGCCCATTTCTGCCATTTGCTGCCAGCAAGGAATGCTTGTATGGCGCCTGCCCTATCAACCATTCAGGCCTCGCAGCCGGTTTGCCCATGGGTCCGGTCCACTAATCGTGACATGGTGCTGCCCTTTTTGTGCTTCAAAGCTGAGAGTGAGAGCGGATTTTGGCGCCACATCACCCAATCGGTCAGGCCATTCGATTAGACAGATCGCTGTCTCAAAGGCATCATCAAGACCAAGTTCCAACGCCTCGTCTGGGTGCGTCAATCTGTAGAGGTCACAGTGCCAGATTTCAGCGTCATCGTCCTCATAGGTCTGCACAAGTGTGAAAGTCGGGGATGGCACGTCTTCCATCCGGTCAAGCCGTGCGCGGATAAGGGCGCGCGCGAAAGCTGATTTGCCAGCGCCTATATCCCCTTCGAGCAACAGCGTATCGCCAACTGTCAGATATGGTGCAATCCGGGAAGCCAAGGCCGCAGTGGCATCTTCGTCGGAAAGAGAAAATTCAAACAGGGTGCGGGCCATGTAGCGACCTTATGGGGTTGCGTGGCCCCTGCAAGTGGAAATCAGCGCTTACTGGCCATGATCACCGGATCAGGCTGCATCAGTTTTCTGATTTCGGGCCGTTTGGGCTGTGCGATGGCAAAGCGCACCATCGTCATGCCGCCGGCAATGCGGTTGGCATGGCAGCGAAGGTGCCGCCCATCGTCCAGCAGCACACTGTCAGTCCACGGCGGGCGGGCACCGAGCTGATGGATGAATTCACGCATGTCGCTCCAGATCGGAGAAGGAATGCAGTTATCTTGCCATGTTTTCATCTCGGATTGCAGAAAGCGGTGCTCCAGAACCTGTTCAGGCCCTTCGGACCAAAGGGTTCCATAGGCGCGATTCGACATGACCAACGTACCCGCAGACGAGAATACCGCTATCGCATCGGTCAGCGTATCCAGAACAGCCTGCCCCGTTTCGATATCAAGACGGAAACGCCTTGTGAGTGACACCTCTGCGCTGATGTCCTCAAACAAAAGTGCGAAGGCACCGTCGGGATAGGGCCGGCCCGTTACGCGATAGGTTTGCCCGTCGGGCAGCGTCCAGTTTTTGCTATAGGTGCCGTCCTTTGCCCCGGTTTCGACAGCGGTGAACTGTTCGCGCCACGAGACATAGTCCTTGGGTTCCGGCATCATGCGCAGTTCCCGCAGGCGATCGAGAACAGTATCGATGGCAGGACTGGCGCTCAGGAAGTCGAAGGGCAGGTTCGTCATGTCCAGAAACGCCGGATTGAAGAGCGTCAGCAATCGGTTCTTGTCAAAGATGGCAAGGCCGATCGGAAGCTCTGCGAAGGTTCTTCCGAGCGTTTCTATGAACTCTTTCTTGGCTGTCTCTGCGCGGACAATCGCCGTCGCCTCATTTGCGAAATGCAAGTGTCCCTCGGCGTGCGCCACAGTGGAAACGTCATACCATCGCTGTTTACCACCACGCGCGTGTTCCACCGCTATGCGCCGTCTGCCGGTCTGCGGTGTCCCGTCTGTTCGCTCAAAGAGCGCCTTGAGGCCCAGTTGTTTCAGAAGGCTTGTGTAAGCATGATTGGCCCAGAGCAAGTTCCCGTCGCTGTCTTCGTGCCAGACAAGTTGGGGTGTTTCCGAAGTGATCTTGCGCATCAAAGCGTCATTGGCGCTTTGGGCTTCATTTGACAATCGTTGTGTTGCCATGGCCCGTGCCCGCCGTTCAACACCGTTCAAGGTGATGCGAAGCCGATCATTGTTGCGCTTGGCCTCAATGTATACAGACGGATCATTCTTACTGCACATGCGAAATTCAAGTGCAGACAGATCAGCGAGTCTGTTTTTCAGGTTTGGAAAGTGTTTGGCAACAAGGGCGATCATCGTATCAAGGTCGCTGAGGTTGCCAGAGGCATGGCCGACCATGGCCCATGCGTCGGCAGTTGCATCAATCAGGGTATCGTCTGCAAACAGGAATACAGTCCCGTCTTCGTTCAGAGGGTTGATGGCAGGACTATGCCGAATGCCTTTTCCCTTACCTGATAGCAGCAGAGCAAGAATCGCCACCGCGCCAGCCACGGCAGCAACCAAGATGGCGCCAAGCTCCGCCATATCCATCAACATGATAAATCCGTTCCCGAGTCTGCTCGATCAAAGCATCGGTCAAGAAAGTTAATGCGGGCTTAACTCTCGGAGGAGATTCAGGGCCATGTCGGAATTGGCTGATTTTGACCCAGTGGCGCACTCTCTGTCTGCCCTTTCGCCTGCAAGAGCCTGCTTGGCCAGCTCACTTCGACAATGGCACCGCCGGTTGCCTGTCCGGTCCAGCTGGCATGCCCACGCCTGCGGCTATTTGAAAAGTCCAGCTTTGCGCCGGATCGTTCCAGCAGCGTCTTTGCGATGAATAACCCAAGACCCATTCCCTCATAGCCGGGGCGTCTGGCGCCATCTTCGGATGCCCTGCGTCTTCTGACATAAGGGTCACCGATGCGGCCGATCACCGATTGTGGAAATCCGCTGCCGTCATCTGAAATCCGCACAACGATCCTGTCGTCGGACCATGTCATGTCGACAATGACCCGTGACTGCGAAAAATCGACTGCGTTCTGAATAAGGTTGCGTACCCCATGGATGATCTCGGGGCGTCGCTCGATGTTCGGCTGTGTCAGGTCGGCAACATCCTGCGGTTCCAGATTGAACCGTACCTCCTTGCCGCGGTCCAGATGTGGTTCTGCTGCTTCGCGGATGACCGTTTCCAGTGGGGCGTAGCGCAGGTGCAGGTCATCCTTTCCCGAGCGACCCATGGATTGCAGGATATCACGACAGCGGTCAGCCTGCGACCGGATCAGCTCAGCGTCTTCCAAGAGCTCGGGCCGATCCTGCAGTTCCTCTTTAAGTTCACTGCTGACCAACTTGATCGTGGCCAGTGGTGTACCAAGTTCGTGCGCAGTTGCAGCAACCACTCCGCCCAGATCAGTGAGCTTTTGCTCACGCGACAGCGCGAGTTGCGTCGCCAAGAGGGCTTCGTTCATTGCGTTCATTTCGGAGGTGACCTGACGTGCATAAAGCGCGAGGAACACCAGACTGATCAGCAAAGCGACCCAAAACCCGAACTGAAACAGCAGGGGCAAGGCAAGCTCCATGCCGTCGGCGCTCATCAATGGAAGGTGATACCGGCTGATGACGGTCACCAGACTGATTGCTGTCAGCCCCAGAAGTACCGTGCTTCTGATGTGCAGGACTGTTGCCGAGATCGTGACAGGTGCAAGCACAAGCATTGCGAAAGGATTATTCAAACCGCCTGTCAGATACAGCAGCACTGTCAATTGGACGATATCGAAGACAAGCCAGAGTGTCGCCTCAATCTCTGACAGGCGCTTGTTTGTGGGGTAAGCGTAGTAAGAAATCAGGTTTGCGATGACAGCGACGGTAATCACAAGGGATGCAATCCCGACCGGTATATCGATGCCATAGAGGCGGACCGCGACAAAAATGGCGGTCGACTGCCCGATAATCGCGAACCATCGCAGCGTCACGAGCGTGCGCAGCCTGATCCAGTTACTGCGCTCTTGCCGTTTCAAAAGCTGAAAGTCGGTGGGCGGCATGCTGTGATATCCGATCAATGAATACTCCGAGGATAATCCGAATGCAGAGATGATCAATGCGGCGTGATCGTACAGCCGGTGTCTTTGACGGCACTCATCCCTGTCCATTGGTTTGATCCGGGCTCGGTGCAAGTTGACGGGGCGTTTTGCAATTCTAAGTACCAGCGGGAGGTAACGATAGGTCGATAAAATGAATACCGAGGCATTGGATCTTGGCGACGACAAAAGCCTGCTTTTGGTTGACGATGATGAAGCATTCTTGCGTAGGCTGGCAAAAGCCATGGAGAAGCGTGGATTCGAGGTCGAGGTTGCTGACTCGGTCGCGGCAGGTAAAGCCATTTCGACGGCTCGCCCACCTGCCTATGCGGTGGTTGACCTGCGCCTTGAAGATGGCAACGGGCTTGACGTGGTCGAGACCTTGCGGGCCCGCCGCCCTGATGCGCGGATTGTTGTTCTGACCGGCTATGGCGCGATTGCGACTGCGGTGGCGGCGGTCAAGATTGGTGCGACAGATTATCTGTCCAAACCTGCGGACGCCACAGATGTGACAAATGCGCTTTTGGCATTGGCCGATACGTTACCACCACCCCCCGAAAACCCGATGAGTGCGGATCGCGTCCGTTGGGAACACATTCAGCGGGTCTATGAACTGTGTGATCGCAACGTGTCTGAAACAGCGCGAAGACTGTCCATGCACCGCAGGACATTGCAACGGATTCTGGCTAAGCGTAGTCCAAGATAGCTATAACACAGAAGACGCCGCGCTACTTTTTGTCGTCGATATCCCGGTTGAGCAGATCAAACTTGCGCAGCTTGACGTAAAGCGACTGCCGAGACAGCCCCAGCATTTCTGCCGCGGCAACACGATTGTTCATTGTCAGCTCGACCGCAGTTTCAATGCACATCTTTTCCACAACATTAGTTGTTTCCGCGACGATATCTTTCAGTGTTGCGCTGCCGACCAGTTCAACGACCGAGCGCATGCTTTCGTCGGCACCGGTGCGGGGGCGAGACTGTGTGATTTCAGGGCGATTTGCGTCGCGCAAGACAAAAGCAAAGACGGTTTGCTGACCTGCCATGATCTTGGTCACGGAAATGTCTACGGCGCGCGGGCTGCCGTACTCGCCCGCAAGTTTCGTCGCATAGTTCCGCATACGACCCGCCCGCCCGGCGTTTTCGGCCATGACTTTGAAATCGACACTGCCGCGCTGCAGATAATCGGAAATGCTGCGATCGCGCACGTTGATGTCATGGGCAACAGCAATCATGTCGAGGAACGCATCATTGGCGGACAGCACATCGCCGCTGTCCGATGTAAAGACCATCGGGTCCGGACCACTGGAATAAAGCGCTTGCAGATTATGGCTTAGCGCATCGCTTTGCGCACCACTCTGGCTTTCGGGAACAAGCCTGCAAAGCAGGATACGTTCTCCAGCGGCGCGGAACAGTGTCGGGAAGATCTCGACAGTGCCACCACTACCGCGCAGATCTGCCACCATTTTCTTGTTCAGATCCGATATCGCCCGAGACGCAAGCGCATCAACCATGTCGCCACGTTTGCGCCCTTCAAAACACCCTGACAGCTGATTGCCGATCAGGTTTTCAAGCGGCCGGTCAAGAAGTGCGACAGCGGCGGAATTGGCTTCGGTGATTTCACCAGTGAGCACCGATACAAACAGGACTGCCTCGGTCGTGCTTTCCATCAGAACGCGGAAGCGTGTATCGTGCTCGCGCTGCGTTTCATAGTCACGTTCAAGTGCAAGCTGGGCTTGCACCAGCTGTTGCTGCATCTCTGCGATGGGGCGCAGGTCGCGGCCCAAGAGCAGGATTGCGCCGTCGGGGCCAATCCGGTGGAAGCTATAGCGAACAGGTGTTTCCCAGCGATGGGTGCCGTCGGTATGGTTTAGTTCAACAGGCCGGACCTTGGGTTTGTCTGCCAGAAACTCTGCAAGGCGGCTTTCAAATTTTGAAACGCTTTCAATCGTCAGTGTCGCGCGGATGTCCTTGTTTTCCCACAACTCAAGTTCGCGAAAGGCGTCATTGTCAGGATTAACAAGGACAGAAAGAATGGAGCCGCTTTCCGAAATCACGACACCGACATCTGCAACTTCGGCAATGATATCGCCCAGAATTTCGGGGGCGATCAACGGGATGGCGCCGCTGTTCCAGTATTTTGTCCCGCGAGAAGTCATGGAAGCCGCCTTTGATTGGGAACCATTTTCATAGGCTAGGTCCCGTTCTTGGCGTTCGTCGCGTTCTGCGTGATTTCTCTTAGGCCGCAAAGTCTGAGGGCCTCGCCTGGAATTCTTGTGGCATAGTCCGCCCCTGTGAGTGCCGTTACGTCTTCAACAGTCTCGACTTCCAGAATGGAGCCACCGACCACCAAAGGAGGCGGACAAGGCATCGAGATTTTTATAACATCAATGATCTGGCGTAACGATTCAAGCGTTTCGCCCCGCGAAGATGAGATAAATATTCCATCATATTTAGTTTGCTGAATGCGTTTTGCAATATCTTGTGGTTTCCCCCCCAAGAGCAGTTTGACTGAGTATCCTTTGCGGCGCAGCTGGCTGCCCAAAACGATCGCACCAAGTGTGTGGTAAACGTCCTTCAGGACAACAAGAAGAATTGACCCTTCGGCAGCGCCAGAGGCGTTGTCGCTGGCCCAGCTTGGACCAAGTTCGCGCATCATTGCCTGTAGGCGCGAAACACCGATTGTAACCCCGGCAAAGCTGAGCTGGTCCACACACCACAGATCACCGAGATCGCGCGCGATGGCCGGGATGTAGAAATCTGCCAGATCCTCGGGTCTTGTCCCTTGGGCGACAGATAATCGGATCGCTTCCCGACACGCGTATGGATCCGCATCAAGCGTTGCTGCCTTCAATGCAGCAAGAACATGGTCGTCAATATTATGCGCGATATCATCAACAACAGCCGCCGCGACACGGCGCCTTGTTGAATTTGGCTCGGCCTCAGGCAGAGCGCTTTCTTTCTTGGCGCCAAGGTTGTGACGATCGGCCATCCATGCGTCCTCTGACTGAATCAATGCCAAAAGGCTTTTTTGCAGCAGTTAAAGCATTGTCGTTGGTGGGCAGACGAATGTCAAAGTAAATTGACATCAAGTGGAGATCAGGGACTGGAAAGTACCGAATTACCCATTAAAAACTTAGAAGTTATCGTCAAATTGGGGATATCGTGCCTGCGTCAAGAAGTCCGTCCCATAGTGTAAGTTCAAGTTGACACATCGGCTGTTTGACACCTATCCTTGACACTAAGAACTGTCAGGGAATCTTTACATGGCCACCGCCAGTACAAATACAAGCAGCGTCCAAACGCTTGGCCGACGTCTGTATTCTGATGCGGAAAGGGCGCGCAGGGATGCCACAAAATGGACCCTTGTTCAGGGCCTCTTGGCGCCCTTCCAGTTCTTCGTCTTCCTGATCTCGCTGGGGCTGGTTTTGAGGTACCTGATGACTGGTGCCGGATACGATGCCGCAACCCTTTCGATCGTGATCAAAACAGCTGTTCTACTGTTGATCATGGTGACTGGTGCAATCTGGGAAAAGGTGGTGTTTGGGCAGTTCCTTTTTGCACCCGCATTCTTTTGGGAGGATGTCTTTAGCTTTGCTGTTATCGCATTGCATTTGTTGTATGTTTTCGCACTCTATACGGATGCGCTGGCGCCCGTGACCCTCATGTATCTGGCGTTGGCTGCCTATACGGCCTACGTCATAAATGCCGCCCAGTTTGTCTGGAAATTGCGCCTTGCGAGACTCGACGCGGAGGCGCGCACATGAACGTCCCGTTACCCCCCACAAATGGCGGTTGCCGGACTGCGCCTGTCCTCAAGGAACGGGGGCAGCGCGAAGTGTTCTGTGGCCTTACCGGCATCATCTGGTTGCACCGCAAAATGCAGGACGCATTCTTTCTTGTCGTCGGCTCGCGTACCTGCGCCCACCTTCTGCAATCCGCTGCGGGGGTCATGATCTTTGCAGAGCCGCGATTCGGTACAGCGATTCTTGAAGAACAGGATCTGGCTGGAATGGCCGATGCACACCAAGAGCTTGACCGTGAAGTTGCACGGCTACTGTCACGTCGACCTGACATTCGGCAATTATTTCTTGTCGGGTCCTGCCCGTCCGAGGTGATCAAGATCGATCTGGCGCGCGCCGCCGAACGGCTGAGTCAGGTGCATGCACCGCATGTGCGTGTCCTGAACTACTCCGGTTCCGGCATCGAAACGACCTTCACCGAAGGTGAGGATGCCTGCCTTGCGTCCATGGTACCGGTACTGAAAGACACGACCGCAAGGGAACTGCTTGTCGTCGGCGCTTTGCCTGATGTGGTCGAAGACCAGATGGTTTCCCTGCTCGGTGAAATGGGCATTGGTCCGATCCGGCTGCTGCCTGCACGCCGGATTGATGATACGACCGCCGTGGGTGGAAATACTGTCTTTGCCCTGACCCAGCCATTCCTTGGTGATACGCATGCCGCATTGCAGCGGCGCGGTGCCCGACATATCGCAGCGCCATTCCCGTTTGGCGATGAAGGCACAACGGCCTGGCTGCGCGCCATCGCGCAAGAGTTTGATGTCAGCGAAGAAACCTTCGAAGCAGTCACTGCGGCCCCCCGTGCGCGGGCCCGCAAGGCCATTGCACGGGCGGCCGAAGGCTTGCGTGGCAAGTCGGTCTTCTTTTTTCCTGACAGCCAGCTTGAAATTCCACTGGCGCGTTTCCTGACCCGAGAATGCGGGATGACTGCGGTCGAGGTCGCGAGCCCGTATATCCACGATGCCTTGCATGGTCCTGATCTGGACTTGCTGCCTGCTGGTCCGCAGATTTCCGAAGGCCAGGATGTGGACAAGCAACTGGACCGCGCCCGCGCGGCCCGCCCCGATCTGACAGTCTGCGGTCTTGGCCTTGCCAATCCGCTTGAGGCGGAAGGTCTGTCGACCAAATGGGCCATCGAACTGGTCTTTACCCCTGTGCATTTCTATGAACAGGCAGGCGATCTTGCCGGTCTGTTTTCGCGCCCGCTGCGTCGCAAGGCCGTCCTCCAGATGGAGGCTGCCGAATGAAACTGACCGTCTGGACATACGAAGGCCCGCCGCATGTCGGTGCTATGCGCGTGGCGACAGCGATGAAGGGGCTGCACTATGTGTTGCATGCCCCTCAGGGCGATACCTACGCCGATCTGCTGTTCACCATGATCGAGCGGCGCAATCACCGCCCACCCGTCAGCTACACGACCTTTCAGGCGCGTGATCTGGGGGCGGATACGGCAACCCTGTTCAAAGCCTCATGTCATGATGCTGTCGAACGGTTTGATCCGGAAGCGATCATTGTGGGTGCGTCTTGTACTGCCGAACTGATTCAGGATGATCCCGCAGGGCTGGCGGAAACAATGGGTCTGACCATTCCGGTCATTCCGCTGGAATTGCCGAGCTATAGCCGCAAGGAAAACTTCGGTGCCGACGAAACATTTTATCAGGTCGTCAAACACCTTGCCAAACCGCTGGAACGGACCGCGCGGATCACCTGCAACATCCTCGGGCCGACCGCGCTGGGTTTTCGGGCCCGCGACGATGTGGAGGAACTGACCGGGCTTCTGTCTGAAATGGGCATCGACGTAAATGTCGTGGCTCCGCTGAATGCAACACCGTCCGACATTGCGCGCCTCCCAGCGGCGCATTTCAATGTGTTGTTGTCACCGGAAACGGGCGAGACCGCTGCGCGGTTCCTCGAAAAGAACCACGGCCAACCCTTTACAAAAACTGTTCCGATAGGTGTGGGAGCGACGCGAGATTTCATCGCGGAAGTCGCAGCCCTTACAGGGGCCACAGGCCGCCCCGATGAAAGCCGCCTGCGGATGCCGTGGTGGTCGCGGTCCGTGGACAGCACCTATCTGACCGGCAAGCGTGTCTTCATCTTTGGTGACGGCTCGCATGTCGCGGCACATGCGCGCATCGCGCGTGACGAGATGGGTTTCGAGGTTGTGGGCATCGGCTGCTACAACCGCGAAATGGCACGACCGATCCGGGCGTTGGCCAAGGACTATGGCGTCGATGCGCTGATCACAGATGATTATCTGGAGGTCGAGGATGCCATTGAGCACCTTTCCCCCGAGATGATCCTTGGGACGCAGATGGAGCGCCACATCGGCAAGCGTCTGGGGATTCCATGCGCTGTGATTTCCGCACCGGTACATGTGCAGGACTTTCCGGCCCGCTATTCTCCGCAGGTCGGGTTTGAAGGGGCGAATGTCATCTTTGATACGCTCATCCACCCGCTTGTGATGGGGCTGGAAGAACATCTGCTGACAATGTTCCGCGATGATTTCGAGTTCCATGATGCCGCCGGTCCGAGCCATCACGGCGGGCACAGCCCGTTGCCAGAGGCGGGAGCCTCCGGCGGGAGTTTGCCTGCCACGATGAAGGATGAAGCGGTGCTTGAAAACATTGTCTGGCTTTCAGACGCCGAGCGCGAGTTGAAGAAAATTCCATTCTTTGTGCGCGGCAAGGCGCGGCGGAACACTGAGACCTTTGCGCTTGAGAAGGGATTGCACGAGATCAGCCTTGATACGCTCTATGAGGCAAAGGCCCACTATGCGCGATGAGGTGATCCATAAACCTTACCGCGTGGTAATTGTCACGCTGGATGCACATGCGGCGGGCCCCGCCCTGCGCGTTTCGGCCCGTTTGGCCCCCGATTTTCCAGGGCTTGAGGTGCAGGTGGTTGCAGCCGCCGAATGGGCTGAAAGTCCTGATGCCCTGGGCCGCGCGCAACAGGCAGTGGCGCAAGGCGACATCATCATCGCCAACCTGCTCTTTCTTGAAGAACACGTAAAAGCAATCCTGCCGGCAATGCAGGCGCGACGTGATGACTGCGATGCCATGCTGGGCGTGATTGCCGATGCTGAAATAGTCAAGCTGACCCGCATGGGCGACCTTGATATGTCCAAACCGGCCAGTGGCGCGATGGCCTTGCTGAAAAAGTTGCGCGGTTCCTCCAAGGCCTCTGCCGACAGCGGTGCCAAGCAGATGAAAACACTGCGCCGCTTGCCCAGAATTCTGAAACTTATCCCCGGCAAGGCCCAGGATTTGCGGGCGTGGTTCTTGTCGATGCAATACTGGCTGGGCGGGTCTGACGACAATGTCGAACAGATGATCCGGTTCCTGATCGGGCGCTATGCCCGACGTCCGGACTGGCAGGGTGCAAAGGCTGATCTGCCGATCGAATATCCGGATGTGGGCCTTTATCACCCCGATTTACCGGGGCACCGCATCGTCACTGATCTGGCTGATCTGCCCACCCCTGCAGCGCCAGTCGCGACTGTGGGCCTGTTGATGTTGCGGTCTTATATTCTGGCTTCGGACTGCGCCCATTACGATGCGGTAATCCGGGCGTTCGAAGCCAAAGGCGTGCGTGTGATCCCTGCGTTTGCGGGTGGCCTTGACGGGCGTCCTGCGGTCGAAGGCTATTTTCAGGATCGCATCGATGCGATGGTGTCGCTGACAGGGTTCTCGTTGGTCGGCGGACCAGCCTATAACGACAGTGAAGCCGCCGTTGCGCTTTTGAAAAGGCTGGATGTTCCCTATATCGCGGCACAACCGCTCGAATTTCAGACCTTGGGTAAATGGGCGAATAGCGGGCAGGGTCTTGGCCCGATTGAGACAACCATGTTGGTTGCGCTTCCCGAGATTGACGGCGCGACAAACCCGACCGTCTTTGCAGGTCGCCATGGCAGCGAGGGATGCAGTGGCTGTGCGTCGGGCTGTCGTGTGCAACCCGATTGCAAAGCCATGGCTCCTTGCCACGAACGGATCACGAGCCTGACCGAGAAGACCCTGCGCCTTGCCCAGTTGCGCCGCAAACGCAACGCCAGCAAGAAAGTGGGTGTTGTCCTGTTCGGTTTTCCGCCAAATGCCGGAGCTGTCGGGACGGCGGCCTATCTGAGTGTGTTTGAAAGCCTCTACAACACGCTGACCCGTATGAAGGCGGACGGATATACTGTTGAGGTTCCCGAGAGTGTCGATGACTTGCGTGCCGCGATCCTGCAAGGCAACGCGGCACAATACGGGCAACAGGCTAATGTTGCCGCTCATGTTGATGCCGATACGATTGTGCGCACGACCCCGCCACTGGCCGCAGTCGAGGCCGTCTGGGGTCCCGCACCCGGGAAGATCCAGTCCGACGGGCGTGGCGTATACGTGTTGGGTCAGCAGTTCGGCAACGTTTTTGTCGGTGTGCAACCTGCCTTCGGGTATGAAGGTGATCCGATGCGACTGCTCTTTGAGAAGGGATTTGCGCCGACCCATGCGTTCGTGACCTTCTATCTATGGCTGCGCAACACGTTTGCGGCGGATGTTGTGCTGCATTTCGGGATGCATGGCGCGCTGGAGTTCATGCCGGGCAAGCAGGCCGGACTGGGCGCGCGGGATTGGCCGGATCGGCTCATCGGTGAAATGCCCAATGTCTATCTGTATGCCGCCAACAACCCGTCCGAGGCGACGCTGGCCAAACGCCGGTCCAATGCGGTGACGGTCACCCATTTGACCCCGCCTCTGACAACCGCCGGGCTATACAAGGGTTTGGCCGAATTGAAAGACAGCCTGGCCCGCTGGCGCGAGATGCCTGCAGATGACGAACAGCGTGCAGACCTTGAGCAACTGATCCGCGACCAGGCGAATGCAGTCGATATGAACGCCCGTGACATTGACAAGCTGTGGCTGAAATTGCTGGAAACCGAAGGATCACTGATCACCGAAGGTTTGCACGTTGTTGGCAAGCCGCTGTCAGGCGCGGCACGCGCCGATATGATCCGTCTGATGCCGGAGGGCGAGGCGGCAGATGCGGCGGCTGAACTGTTGAAGGAAGACCATGAATTGCCCGCGTTAATGCGGGCACTATCGGGCCGTTTCATTGCCCCTGTACCGGGTGGTGATCTGATCCGCTCACCGCAGATTGTTCCGACAGGCCGTAACATCCATGCGTTTGATCCGTTCCGGATGCCCACCGCTTTTGCGATGTCCGAAGGCGCCAAGCAAGCGGCGCTCTTGTTGGAAACGCACGCAAGCGTGCCACGCACTGTGGCGCTGGTGCTTTGGGGATCTGACAATATCAAATCCGATGGCGGCCCGATTGGTCAGGCACTGTCATTGATGGGTGCTGTTCCGCGGTTTGACAGTTTTGGCCGTCTGGCCGGAGCGGATCTGATCCCGCTTGAGAAACTGGGTCGGCCGCGCATCGATGTGGTGATGACCCTGTCGGGTATCTTCCGCGACCTGCTTCCATTGCAGACGCGGATGCTCGCCGAGGCAGCGTTGAAATGTGCCATGGCGGACGAACCGCTGGTGCAGAACTTCATTCGGGCACATGCGCTGGCCTATGCCGATGAGATGGACTGTGATCTGGAAACGGCTGCACTGCGCGTCTTCAGCAATGCCGAAGGGGCCTATGGTTCGAACGTAAACCAGCTTGTCGATAGTTCGGCATTCGGAGATGAAGATGAACTGGCTGACGCCTATGAGGCGCGCAAGTCTTTTGCCTATGGTGTGAACGGCAAGGCCGCCCAGAACCCGACGCTATTGCAGAAGGCGTTGAAGGACGTTGATCTGGCGTATCAGAATCTGGAGTCGGTCGAGCTGGGTGTTACAACAGTCGATCACTACTTCGATACCCTTGGCGGCATTTCACGCGCTGTGAAACGCGCCAAAGGGGGCCAGAGCGCCCCGGTCTATATCGGCGACCAAACGCGCGGAGCCGCGAAAGTCCGGACGCTGCAGGATCAGGTCGCGCTTGAGACCCGCAGCCGCAGCCTCAACCCCAAGTTTTACGAGGCTCTGCTGAGCCATGGGCACGAGGGTGTCCGACAGATCGAGGCCCATGTGACCAATACAATGGGCTGGTCGGCCACAACCGGAGAGGTGGAACCTTGGGTCTATCAGCGCCTGTCCGAGACATTCGTACTGGATGAAGAGATGCGCAACCGTTTGGCAGCGCTGAACCCGCAGGCATCCATGCGGATGGCGAACCGTCTGCTCGAGGCATCGGATCGCGCCTATTGGGCACCGGACGAGGCAACATTGGCGGCGCTGCAGGATGCTGCGGATGCGCTGGAGGACAGGATGGAAGGAGTGGCAGCAGAATGATGCGGAAGATCAGGTTTTGCGCTCCTTTGGAGCGCCGAGCAGTGGGGGCCAGCCCCCTCGGCCTGCGGCCTCACCCCCGAGGTATTTTTGAACATAAGAAGTTGATGGAAAGGAGGCTCGCATGAGCCCCAGAGATGATATCCCGAACCTGAAAGGTCTGGATGGCGAAGGGTCTGTTCAGGTCCATCAGCCTGAGGATGCGAAGATCGAAGGCGCCAAGGTGTTTTCGGTCTATGGCAAGGGCGGGATAGGCAAATCGACGACCTCTTCCAATCTGTCCGCTGCCTTTTCGATGCTGGGCAAAAGGGTGTTGCAGATAGGTTGTGATCCCAAGCATGACAGTACGTTCACGCTGACCGGATCCCTTGTACCGACGGTGATTGATATTCTCAAGGAGGTGGATTTCCACGCCGAGGAACTGCGCCCCGAGGATTTTATTTTTGATGGTTTCAACGGTGTGAAATGCGTTGAAGCGGGGGGTCCCCCAGCGGGGACCGGTTGTGGTGGCTACGTTGTGGGCCAGACTGTCAAACTGCTCAAGCAACATCACCTGCTGGAAGACACTGATGTCGTGATTTTTGACGTGCTGGGCGATGTGGTCTGCGGTGGTTTTGCAGCCCCCTTGCAGCATGCCGACCGCGCGTTGATTGTAACCGCGAATGATTTTGACAGTATCTATGCGATGAACCGGATCATCGCTGCAGTGCAGGCGAAGTCGAACAATTACAAGGTGCGGCTGGCGGGCTGTGTCGCGAACCGCAGCCGTGAGACCGATGAGGTTGATCGCTATTGTGACACCGTCGGTTTCAACCGCATCGCCCATATGCCCGATCTGGATGCCATCCGTCGCAGCCGTCTGAAGAAGAAAACCCTTTTCGAGATGGATGACGAGGAAGACATCGTTCAGGTGCGCAAGGAATACATCCGTCTGGCCGAGACATTGTGGAACGGGACCGAGCCGTTGGCTCCGGCACCGCTGCCTGATCGTGAAATCTTTGAGTTGCTGGGTTTTGATTGATGAGCAACTACGCCGCCACACGTGACCGGGTCGAGCATTACTTCGACCGAACCGCAACCAAGGTCTGGGAGCGGCTGACCTCTGATGCGCCTGTCTCGGGTGTGCGGGCGACGGTCCGGGCGGGGCGTGACAGGATGCGCGCCCTGATGCTGGCGCAACTGCCTGCGGATCTGCATGGCGCGCGGATTTTGGACGCGGGCTGCGGTACCGGAGCGATGGCAGTAGAGCTGGCTCAGCGCGGCGCCGATGTCGTGGCCGTTGATATCTCACCTGCCTTGGTAGGCATTGCGGAACAGCGGATGCCGGCAAACCTGGCGGGGCATATCACTTGGGTCGCCGGCGATATGCTAGAGGCCACAAGCGGGGCTTTTGACCATGCGCTCGCGATGGATTCCATGATCTACTATAGCGCGCCGGATATCGCCGCCCTCTTGGGAAAGGCCGGTCCGCGCATCAATGGCAAGTTCGTCTTTACCCTGCCCCCACGCACACCAGCCCTGATGGCAATGTGGCGCGCGGGCAAGCTGTTTCCGCGTGCCGACCGGAGCCCGACGATGATCCCACAGACGACGGCAGGTGTTGCGCGTGCCTTGCGTGATGCGACCGTACCGGGGCACTTGGTCGAGGTCGGCCGCGTCAAGTCGGGTTTCTACATCTCGAACGCTATGGTTTTTGAAGGGAGGGAGACATGATCTTCAAAGCGTCCTCTCTGAAGAAGGTTTCCGTCAATCTGTTGCCCTTTAGCGATGCTGTCAGCGATGATCTGCCGTTGGGCCAATTGCTGCGCTTGTCGCTGTTTCAGGTATCGGTCGGCATGGCGGCAGTCATGTTGCTTGGCACATTGAACAGGGTGATGATCGTGGAACTGGGCATCGGCGCGATGCTGGTTGCTGCGATGATTGCGATTCCTGTGCTGGTTGCGCCGTTCCGGGCACTGGTTGGGCACAAATCGGATAACTATAAATCCGCGATTGGCTGGAAGCGCATCCCGTATCTGTGGTTTGGGACCATGTGGCAGTTTGGCGGGCTGGCGATCATGCCGATGGCCTTGCTGGTGCTTTCAGGCGACCGCACGCTTGATTTGCCCGTCGCGGGCTATGTCGGTGCGGGTCTGGCGTTTCTTTTGACCGGGGTCGGAATGCATATGACGCAGACGGCAGGTCTGGCGCTGGCCGCTGACCGCGCGACCGAGGAAACGCGCCCCAAGGTTGTTGCCCTGCTCTATGTCATGAACCTGCTGGGCATGGCCTTTTCGGCCATCATCATCGGAGCTCTGCTGCGTGATTATTCGGCCCTGCGGCTTGTACAGGTGGTGCAGGGGACTGCGGTGATCACCTTGCTTCTCAATCTGATTGCCCTGTGGAAGCAGGAAAAGGTTGCGCCGATGTCCAAGGCCCAGCGCGCAGAAAGCTCACCCACCTTCCGGGATGCTTGGAAAGATCTTGCAGCGGGTGGTGATGCGGGGCGTTTGCTGGCGGTCGTTTTCGTCGGGACCATGGCGTTTAATATGCAGGATGTGCTGCTTGAGCCTTATGGCGGTGAGATCCTTGGTCTGTCAGTCTCGGCGACAACCTTGCTGACCGCAATGTGGGCGACAGGTGCGCTAGTCGGATTTGCCTTTGCTGCGCGTTGGCTCGCACATGGCGTTGACCCTTACCGTATGTGTGCACGCGGTATCCTTGCAGGTATCCTCGCGTTCTGCGCTGTTATCTTTTCGGCACCCATCGGGTCACCGGCCCTGTTCTATTTCGGTGCCGCCCTGATCGGGTTCGGAGGCGGTCTCTTTGGGGTCTCGACCCTGACTGCTGCCATGACAATGCCCACTCTCGGCAATGCCGGTCGTGGTCTGGCCCTTGGTGCCTGGGGGGCTGCGCAAGCCACCGGTGCCGGGCTGTCGATCTTTATCGGGGGCACCATGCGTGACCTCGTGAACCATGCCGCTGGGAACGGCACTTTGGGAGAGGCGCTCGCCACGCCTGCCACAGGCTATTCGGTGGTTTATCACACCGAAATTGGCCTTCTTTTCATCACCCTGATTGTGCTGGGGCCGCTTGTGCGGCTGCGGCCCATAAACCCGCGGGAGCCTGCCAAGCTGGGATTGGCAGATTTCCCGACCTAACCACCGAAAGGAAAGTAAAATGGTTGGTGTAGAATTTTTTGGTGACTTTGATCTGGCGAGCGCAGCTATCTGGCTCTTCTGGATCTTTTTTGCGGGGCTCATCTATTACCTGCAAACCGAAAACATGCGCGAAGGCTATCCCTTGCGTGACGACAATGACGGTGTTCCCGCAAACGAGAGCCTGTTTCCGTTGCCGAAGGAAAAGACGTTCAAGCTGCGCGATGGTCGCGGCGAGTTGACCGTACCTTCACGTGAATACGAAGAGAGCAAGATGCGTACCGATCTGGCGCTGGCGCAGTCTTCTGCGGCAACAGGTTCGCCATGGATCCCCACCGGTGATCCGATGGTGGATGGCGTTGGCCCAGCCGCATGGGCGCCGCGCCGTGATGAACCGGAACTGGATGCGCATGGTCATGTCAAGATCAAGCCGATGTCGATGCTGGATGATTTCAAGGTGTCCGCCGGACGTGATCCGCGCGGCAAGGCGGTTGTCGGTGGCGACGGTGAAGTCGTGGGACGCGTGACTGACATGTGGGTCGACGTGCCAGAGCAGATGGTCCGTTTCCTGACGGTTGACCTGAATCCCGAAGGCACCGGCAAGACCCGTTTGATCCCGATCAACCTTGCCAAGATCGGTACGGACCGCGTGACTGTTAAATCGCTCCACGCGAGCAACTGGGACAATGTGCCGGTGACCAAAAGTATGGAGCAGGTCACCCTGCTCGAGGAAGACAAGATCATGGCGTATTACGCCGGCGGTACGATGTACGCCTCCTGATCTGGTCTGATGAAGAAAAGCTGCGTTCCCGGTTCGCCACCGGGGCCGCGTTGGGCAAGAAAGGGAACATGCCATGAGCCACGACGACTTCAATTTTGAACCCATTCGCGGGCTGCCGGAAAAGCTGCCTGAAGGGGAACATATCTTGTGGCAGGGTGCGCCCGATCCGCGCCGACTGGCGCGCGAGGCATTGGGTGTGCGTTGGGTCGCAGCATATTTTGCGCTGCTGGCTTTTTGGCGTGTCGGTGTTTCATCAGCGGATGTGCCGTTTGGCATTGCTCTGATGCACGGGCTACCGTTCATCCTTTCGGGGCTTCTGGCCTGCGGTATCCTTTATGCAATTGCTTACGTGCAGGCCCGCTCAACCGTCTACACCCTCACGAACAAGCGTGTCGCGATGCGCATCGGTGCGGCGCTGACCATGACTCTCAACCTGCCCTACACATGGATCGGAACCGCCAAACTGGATCTCAAGCCATCGGGACACGGCACTCTGGCGTTTGAGCTGATTGGCGAAACCCGCATTTCGTATCTTATGTCCTGGCCCCATGTCAGGCCGTGGCACATGGCGCGGACCCAGCCCGCGCTGCGTTGCATCCCAGAAGCCGAGAATGTCGCCCGTATTTTTGCCGAAGCGGCAGAAACGCGGATATCCGAACCACGTGTGGAACGTGTTGATCAACAAGACGGCACTGCAGTCGCAGCGGAGTAGAAACGATGTCCCAGCTTGAACAACAGATGCGTCATCGGGACAAGGAAATGGTCCCGAAAATACTCGTGCAGGCTATGTTTGCCCTGATGGTAGCAAGTCTTGCGATCGTGGCCTATGCGCAATGGTTCGATGTGCCAAACAGGGGTGTTCTGGTCGAGGCACCGGTCGTGCAGTCGCTTGACATCGTGTTGGAGGGTGATCGGACCGGCACCTACACTGTGACAACGCTTGATGGCACGCAGATTGCTTCCTCTGCCGATGAGAAGGGCGGGTTCATTGGCGTTATGGGCCGGGTCATCGACCGCGAACGCTTTGTGCATGATCTGCCGATCAACGCACCGATTACCGTCGTCCGGCGCGAGAATGGCAACATCGCCATCATCGACGATACCACTGATCTGCGGGTCGAGCTGATCGGCTACGGCAAAGACAATGTGGCCGCTTTTGCAAAGCTGCTGGACTGAAACCGTGCGCGGGTTAGCCACCCCGCACCTGATGTGAAAGGGAACGCACATGGGACTACTATTCAGAGAGAAAGAGACCGCGCCTTGCACGGTGACAATATCGCACCGGTTTGAAGAACTGTCGGCGCATGTCCGGCTGGACAATGGCGCCGTGATCCATCCCGGTGACACGGTACAAGTGCAGGGGCCCGAGATCATGGCGGCCTTTGGCGAGATCATCGAGGAAAAGCGCACTGCCGTGATCACGCGGGCGTCCAGACTAGAACAGATGTGGACCCGCGCCACAGGCGATCTTGAGTTCATGGAGCTTTGCGAATTTTCCTTCAGCGAAGAGGTGATGTCATGAACATGCATTCATCAACTGCCGCAACAGCGGAAGAAGCGATTGCCGCGCAAGAGGCCTTGCCACCCTTGACCAATGAAGAAGCGACGCAAGTGGCCATGTCCAACACGCTGTTGACGCCGCGCTTTTACACCACTGATTTCGATGAGATGGACGCGATTGACGTGTCTTCTGTTCGGGATGAATGGGATGTGCTGATCGGCCAGATGAAGGCTGACCCAAACAAAGGCCACTTCAAAAAGAACGAAGACTGGGATCACGTCGATTGGGACGGGATGGAGCCGAAACTGAAAGCGGAATTCATCGACTTTCTGATTTCCTCATGCACCGCCGAATTTTCGGGCTGTGTGCTGTATAAGGAAATGAAGCGTCGCGGCACGAACAAGGACATCACCGAGCTGTTTCAGCTGATGGCCCGCGATGAGGCCCGCCATGCCGGTTTCATCAATGATGCCCTGCGTGAAGCGGGTATTGCGGTGAACCTCGGGTTCCTGACACAGGCCAAGAAGTACACCTATTTCCGGCCCAAGTTCATCTATTACGCGACATATCTGTCCGAAAAGATCGGCTATGCCCGCTATATCACGATCTACCGTCACCTTGAGGCGAACCCCGACAAGCGGTTCCACCCGATTTTCAAGTGGTTCTGCGAGTGGTGCAATGACGAGTTTTCCCATGGTGAGGCCTTTGCCCTGCTGCTGAAAACCGATCCCAAGCTGACCGAAACATGGGTCAACCGGATGTGGATCAAATTCTTCCTCACTGCCGTCTTTTCAACCATGTGGGTGCGCGACCATCAGCGGCCGGAGTTCCACAAGGCGCTGGGCGTTGACCCCAAGTGGTACGGTCAAGAAGTGTTCCGCAAGACATCGGAGATTTCCAGGCAGGTGTTTCCGATGACGCTCGACATCGACCACCCGCGCTGGGTGCCGACGCTAAACCGCATGCAGGCGGCCAACGCACAGATTGCAGCGGGTCGCAAGCAAGGTGGCTTTGGCGGCTGGTTCAAGCGGATGGCCGGATCTGCCAAGGCCGGGATCGCTTTTGTCTCGCTTCTCACCATTCCGGTTGAAAAGAACGCTGTGCCTGACAGCCCACGACTGGAGCCTGCCTACTGATGACATCACCCTGGATCGCATCGCTGATTGCCATATTCGTCTGGTGGTTCTCCACCGGGGCGATCTTGGTCGCGGTGCGCCGGGCAGACCGTCTGGGCACGCATGGGATGACCACGTTCATGGCTCTGCCCCTGATGGCATTGGGTATTTGGGCCGTGACAGTTTCACTACATGATGTCAGCGTCTTTGGCGCATATGTCGGATTTGCCGGCGCGCTGGCGATATGGGGCTGGATCGAACTGGCTTTTCTTACAGGGATGATCACTGGTCCGATGCGCGATGACTGCCCTCCGGGGCTGTCAGGGCGCGACCGTTTCTTTCGCGCGTTTTCCACGGTGGCCTATCATGAACTTGCCTTGGTGCTGGGGCTTTGGGCCCTTGTCATTGCGTCACACGGGGCAGCGAACCGGATCGGGTTGGCGACCTATCTGGTACTGTTCCTTGCGCGGATTGCCGCCAAGCTCAATCTCTATTTCGGGGTGCCGCGGATCAATCTCGAATTTGTACCGGACCGGCTTGATCACCTGAAATCCTATTTCCGGCGCGGCCCTGTGACCCTCGCATTTCCTGCTGCGATCACTATTCTCACCGCGCTTCTGGCGGTCTGCGCCGAAAGGCTCTGGACCGCTGGTTCAGACGTCACAGTCGTCGGCTTTGCCTTGCTGACGGCGATGGCGGGGCTCGCGCTGCTGGAACACTGGTTGATGGTGGTGCCACTGCCGGATGCGAAACTCTGGCGCTGGATGCTTCCCGCGCCCAAAACGATGACCAAAGAAGAAAGATAAGACCGATGGATTTTGATGCCCTGTTCAATGCTCAGCTGACCCAGCTGAAAGATGAAGGTAACTATCGCTATTTTGCCGAGCTCGAGCGCAAATGTGGCAAGTTCCCAAGGGCGGCAAACCATGATGATGATGGTGTACGTGATGTCACTGTCTGGTGCTCGAATGACTATCTGGGCATGGGCCAGCACCCCAAGGTGATCGGTGCCATGTGCGAAGCGGTTGAGAGAACAGGGACAGGTGCTGGCGGCACTCGCAACATTTCGGGCACGAACCATGACCATTTGCTCTTGGAACGCGAGTTGGCCGACTTGCATGGCAAGGAAGCAGCCCTTCTTTTCACCTCTGGCTATGTGTCCAATTGGGCGGCGCTAAGTACGTTGGGCAGCCGGTTGAAGGATTGCGTCATCCTGTCCGACGAAGGCAACCACGCATCCATGATCGAAGGGATCCGCCATTCGCGCGCAACCAAGGTCATCTGGAAGCATAACGATGTCCATGATCTTGAGATGAAACTGCGGACCCTGCCCGCAAATGTGCCCAAGATCGTCGCCTTTGAAAGCGTCTACTCTATGGATGGTGATATTGCACCGATCGTCGACATCGTCGAAGTCGCGGAAAAATATGGCGCCATGACCTATCTGGACGAAGTTCATGCCGTCGGTATGTACGGTCCCCGAGGTGGCGGCGTAAGCGAACGCGAAGGGATCGCAGATCGCATCACCCTGATCGAGGGGACGTTGGGTAAAGCTTATGGCGTCGTGGGCGGCTACATCACCGGATCGGCGGCCTTGTGCGACTTTATCCGCAGTTTTGCGTCAGGCTTTATCTTTACAACCGCGCTGCCTCCGGCGGTGGCTGCGGCAGCGCGGACATCTATCGCGTATCTCAAGGAGTCATCCGCCGAACGCACCCAGCAACGCCGTCAGGTGGCCCGCCTGCGCGCCGCCCTCGATCGCGAGGGAATCCCCCATATGGAGAACGAAAGCCACATCGTTCCCGTCATGATCGGCGACCCGGTCAAAACGCGGATGCTGGCCGATTATCTGATGCGGGAATGGGATATTTACGTGCAGCCGATCAACTATCCGACTGTCCCAAAAGGGACCGAACGGTTGCGCTTCACGCCATCACCCCTGCACACGGATGCAGATATTGATCATCTTATCAACGCTTTGAAGGTACTATGGAAACAATGCGCCTTGGCGCATGCGGTGGCATAACGCCCATCACGCAATCTTTTGCATACAGGGGTGGACCGTCCCGTTAGTTGCATTACATTGCCCATCGACTGGGGCGAACGGTCACAGAACTAGATCGAAGAGGAACACGATCATGAAGAAGTTTACAATCGCAGCAGCCTTTGCTGTCCTTTCCGCACCCGCATTTGCTGACGGCCATGCCGCGACTTCCGGCGATGCAGCCGCCGGTGAAGAGCAATTCAACCGTCAGTGCGTCGCATGCCACGTCGTGGCAGATGCATCCGGCGAGGTCCTTGCCGGCCGCAACGCGCGCACAGGTCCGAACCTTTTCGGTCTTGCTGGCCGCACCATGGGTTCGATTGAAGGCTTCCGCTACAGCGATGGTCTGGTAGAACTGGGCGAAGCCGGAACACCTTGGACGGAAGAAGCCTTTGTCGGCTACGTACAAGACCCGACAGGCTGGTTGCGTGAAACACTCGATAACCGTCGTGCGCGTGGCAAGATGGCCTATCAGGTACGCGAGGAAGAGCAGGCATACGATCTCTACGCCTATCTTGCGACCTTTGTTGCTGAATAAGACGTGATCCGACATTGTCGGAATAGGGCCGTCAGGGGGAACTCTGGCGGCCCTTTACGTTTGGGCGATGAGCCGCGCTAATGTTTCGGGGTCTTCTTCATGGGCAAGATGCCCCAGACCGGAGAGTTCGGTCAGTTTCGCATGCGGCAGTTTGCGCGCGGCGTCACGGCTCACTTGTGGCGGTACCGCTTTATCGTTCAGACCGGTGATCAGGTGCACCGGCGCGTCAATCCGGTCAAGTCGCGACAGCAAACCGTCCAGTGACCATTGCGCCATCATGGACAGCGTGGCATCGACATGGCCCCTGTCAGTCGCAAGGCGGTAGTAGAGCTCCAGTCCTTCTTGCCCAAGCTTTGATCCGGTGCCTTCCACAAGGTTTCGTACGGCGCTGCGTGTTGTTGTGCTGGCAAAGACACCGGCGCTGAAGGGCGTTGCTGCCAGTGCCTTGGCCATCATCGGAAAGAGCCATCCTGCCACGCCCTTGAAGTTCCCGAGCGCCGCATTGATCCCGACAATGCCCCTGGTCGGACGCATCCCCAGTTCCCACATCCGCAGCGCAATCGCCACACCTGCGGAATGGCCCACTACAATGTCGGGCTCCCATCCTTGGTTGCGGCAAAGCGCCAGCAGGTCTTGGGACATATGATCCAGACCACACCTCTGTTGCGCCCCCAATTGCGTGAAACCCTGCCCGGGCAGGTCAATGGCGACCACGTGATGGGTCTTCGCCAGAATGGGAAATATGCCACGAAAGCTTTGTGTCGCCCCGCCTGCACCGTGGATCAGCAGGATCAGCGGCCCTTCCCCGTGTTCTTGAATGTGCCAGCGGTGCGGGCGATGCAGGACTTGCCGTGAATACGCTGTCATTGGCCAGTTTCGGGCATCGTCGGGCCAGCGCATCAGTCACCCAACGCGGCAGCGACAGATCCTGAAAGCCGTTCGGCATCGGCGCGGGGCAACGGCAGATAGGCCGCATCCAGCGTTTGCGCCAGATTGCGCAAGGCCGGTTCTGGGCGGTTGCCTGTATCGATGACGATCGCATCGGTGCCATGTGCGCGAAGCACCCGCGCAATTTGTTGTGCATCAGTTGCTGCCTGCTTGCGGTCGGCCCGCCCATCAAGCGCGATGTTTGCCCGCCCGTCGGTAAGGATCGCGATGGTGGGGGTCAGGCCACGGCGGGTAGCTTGCGTGGCCTGCTCGAACGCCGCCATCAAGCCAGCCGCCAAAGGTGTTCCGCCTCCGCCAGGCAATCCGGCAAGCCGCCGTTTGGTTTGCACCAGCGACCGTGTCGGGGGAAGCAACAATTCTGCCTCGGTCCCGCGAAAGGCCACCAGCGCGACGTGGTCACGCCGTGCATAGGCTTGGCCCAGAAGCAGCTCTACCGCGCCCTTGGCTTCTGCCAAACGCGTGAGCGCGGACGAACCGGACGCGTCAACCGTGAAGATCAGAAGTCTGTCTGATTTTTCCTCAAACCGCTTGATGCGGATGTCCGCAGGCCGGATCTGAAGCCCTGCGCGACCTGTCGCTTTGCGCCGGATCGTTTGCCAGGGGGCGGCCGCACGCAATGTCCCGATGACATCGATCCGCGCGCCGTCGCTGATCCTGCCAACGCGTGATGGTAGCGGTCTGCCGCGCCTGTTCCCCTTGTGCGCGGCACCTGTCCCATTGCCACGACCTGCCCGCGCCTTTCGTGCCGTCAGGCGATCCAAAAGACTGTCGGGCAAAAGTGCGCGGACAGCGTCCAGCAGCACCTCATCAGGCAGGTTCAACCCGTCTTCGGTGTTGGTGTCGTCCGTCTGATCTGGCGGCGGCGGTGGCTGATCTTCTTGCTGTGTTTCGCTTTCAGGTACACGTGTCGCGCGGTGGGCCAGTGTGAGTGCGCAAGCGATTTCCAGATCCTCGGCTACCACGCTGTTTCTGCCATGCAACGCTGCATGGGCCCGTGCAGCACGGATTGCAAACAGGGGTGCGCGCATGCTGTCGATGCCCAGATCCTCGGCGACACGTGTGATCTGCGCAATCCTATCGTCTGGCAAGGCGACGTCTTGAACGGCGCGTGGCTTTTCGTTGCAAGTATGTGTGTCCCGCGCCTCGTGCAGGCTGCAGCCGGACAGATCCACACTGAATGCTAATCGCTCCGCCAGTTTCGGGTTCAGCACTTCATCCGGTTCGGCCCCTTCGTCCAGTGCGATCAGGCAGTGATCGTCGTTTTTGTCCAATGCCACGGCCAGACGGGCGGCAAGCCCTGTGGGCGCGCGTTCCGCCATGGCAAGGATCAAGGTGCCGGGCGTTGCCAGAAGCCCCAATTCGCGCACCAGATGACCACTGGCCAATGTCGCTGAAAGGTCCAGCCCTCCAAAGAGCGCCTCGTCGGATATCGCAGGGTGCAGCCGTCTTGCGCCTGTATCAATCAGTGCTGTCAGGCGGTCGCGCACTGGGCCTGACCGGGCGCGGACACGGATACCGCCCAGCCCCGGGTCAATCCGCAGCAGCTGCAGCGCAAGGGTGGCGTGGGTCCAGCCAGCGCTAGCCAAGGACTTCTTCCACGGTGCGCGCGACACGCGTGCCGCTGCCTGCTTCGTCCAACGGATCACGGCGCAGACGGTGGCGCAAGGCCGTTGGGGCCACGGCACGTACATGCGCGCGGGTCAGTGCCGTGTCGTCACGCCATGCGGCATAGGCGCGGGCCGCTTTCAGCAAGGTCAGTTCACCGCGCAGTCCGTCAGAGCCAAGCGCGAGGCAGAGTTCAGCCACATCCATCAGCGTCTTGTCGGGGGTCTTGAGTTTAGAGAGCGCCTTGCGCGCCTTCAGTATCCGATCCCGGATCGCAGCATCTTCGGCCTGCCAGCGCAGCATGAAAGCGGCATTGTCGTTTTCAAAGGCATCGCGGCGTCTGATCACCTCGACACGGGTTTCGACCTCTTTGGGCGAAGCGACTTCAACGGACAGTCCAAAACGGTCCAGCAATTGCGGCCGCAACTCGCCTTCTTCGGGGTTGCCCGAGCCGACAAGCACAAACCGTGCGGGGTGGCGAATGGAAAGCCCTTCGCGTTCGACCACGTTTTCACCCGACTGGGCGACATCCAGCAGCAGGTCAACGATATGATCCTCCAGCAGGTTGACCTCGTCGATATAAAGATAGCCCCGGTTCGCGCGCGCCAGCAGACCGGGCTGAAATGCCTTTTCGCCCTTGGTGAGCGCCTTTTCGATGTCCAGTGCGCCTGTCACCCGGTCCTCTGTCGCGCCGAGGGGCAGATCGACGACAGGTGTCGGCATATCCTGCGCCCGCTTTGCGGAAACGATGGCCCAATCGGGCACATCCTTGGCCTTTTCGCTGTTTACCGGGCAGCCCTTGATCGCCTTGATCGGCGGCAGCAAGGCCGCCAGAGCGCGGACGGCGGTCGATTTGCCTGTCCCGCGATCGCCAAACACCAGAACACCGCCGATGCTGGCGTCAATGGCCGTCAGGATCATGGCTTGCTTCATCTCGTCTTGGCCGACGATGGCGGAGAATGGGAATGGTTGCATTATGCGGCCTCGAGTTTGGCTAGGGGTGAGGTGCCGTTCCATGTGCCCCGGTCAGAATGGACGGCAAAACGGGCATAGAGTTCTTCGCGAAACCAGCCCTCATCGCGGACAGCGCGGATCGCTTCGGCGTGTGGTCCGGTGCGGGCAAAACTGGCCATTGCCTTCTCGGAAGGCCAGATTGAAAAGGTGACCTGATGCAACATCGGGACTTCACCGATGCCGATCTTGAAGGCAACGTTCGGGTCCTGACCGATCACTTCAGAGATATTCGGCACCCGGCGCCAGAACCGCGCTGCGATATGCGGTTTGATCGTGGCGCGTGTTAACGCAGCAAGCGGGCCGGTGGTGGCGGCTTCGTCGGGATGGAAAGGGGCCTGTCCAGACCATTCGCCGCGTGCAGTCTGGGTTTGCAGGAAAACGGTCCAGTTTTCGGCAGCGCGCTTCTGATAGGTTGCGAAAATGCCGGTCTGTGTGCGCTCTTGGGCAGTTCCGGCATCCGGCCAAGTGGCAAGGATCGCGTAGACAGCCGTATTCGGCACCGGAGTGAACCCTTCACCCGTGCCTGATCCACACAGCTTCCAAAAGCCGATGTCGGGTGTCCGTGACAGTGGCAGCCGCGCCCCGCCCATCATCGTCAACGCCCAAGAGCGGGCGAATAGTCCGGCAAAGCGGAAGAAAGACAGGCTGACGGTTTGAGTCACGGTTTGGACCTCGGAGTCGTGTCAACTTATCCTGACATATTGCATAAGTTTTGGGAAGACACTGACATAAGAATTGTCAACTTAGATTTACACTATTACTGTTGAACTATGACAACAGACCCACACAGTGATTCAAACGCAGCAATCGTTATTGGTGCAGGGCTTGGCGGGCTTGCCGCAGCAATGCGTCTTGGAGCCAAAGGTTATGCCGTGACGGTGCTGGATCGGCTGGATCAACCCGGTGGGCGCGGGTCATCTGTCACGCAGGATGGACACCGATTCGACCTTGGTCCGACGATTATTACCGTGCCGCAGGTCTATGAAGATTTGTGGGCCGCCTGCGGTCGCGATTTTCATAAGGACATTGATCTGCGCCCGATGGACCCGTTCTACGAGGTGCGCTGGCAGGACGGATCAACCTTCACCGCCCGTCAGGATACGGATGCGATGCTGGCCGAGGTTGCACGCCTCAGCCCGGGTGACGTGAAAGGCTACAAGCGGTTTTTGAAAGACAGCGAGGCCCGGTATGTCGTGGGCTTTGAAGGCATGGTCGCCAAACCGATGCACCGGCTTTGGGAAACGATCAAGGTTTTGCCAAAGTTCGCGATGTTGCGCGCCGACCGCTCTATTCTGGGGCTGGCTAAGGCCCGAGTGAAAGACCCGCGTTTGCGCATGGCGCTGTCGTTTCACCCGCTGTTTATCGGGGGTGATCCGCGCCATGTGACATCGATGTATGCGCTGGTGGCCTACCTCGAAAAGGAATTCGGCGTGCATTACGCGATGGGCGGCGTGCAGGCGATTGCGCAGGCTATGGTCGGCGTGATCCGGTCGCAAGGCGGACAGGTGCGCCAAGGGGCAGAAGTTGATGAAATCCTGATCGAACAAGGTGCAGCCAAAGGTGTGCGCCTGACCAACGCCGAGGTAATTTCCGCCGATCTGGTGATCAGCAACGCCGATGCGGGCCACACCTATCAGCGTCTGATGCGCAACGCGCCGCGCAAGCGATGGACCGATCAAAAGCTGAAATCGCGGCGCTGGTCGATGGGCTTGTTTGTCTGGTATTTCGGTACCAAAGGCACTGCGAAACTCTGGCCCGATGTGGGTCATCACACCATCACCAACGCGCCACGCTATGAGGGGCTGCTGAAGGATATCTTTATCAAGGGCAAACTCGCCGATGATATGAGCCTTTATATTCATCGCCCGTCAAAGACCGATCCCACAGTCGCGCCTGCGGGGGATGACACCTTCTATGTGCTGTCGCCTGTCCCGCATCTGGGCTTTGACGATCCGGTTGATTGGCAGAAAGAGGCTGACGTCTACAAGGCCAAGGTGCAGGCCGAGGTCGAAAAGACCATGCCGGGTTTTGCTGATCATATCACAACAGAAATGGTGCTCACGCCCGAGGATTTCCGCGACAGGTATCTGTCGCCCAATGGCTCGGGCTTTTCCATTGAACCGCGCATTCTGCAATCGGCATGGTTCCGCCCCCACAACGTGAGCGAAGAGGCCAAGGGGCTTTATCTGGTTGGGGCCGGCACCCACCCCGGTGCGGGTGTGCCGGGTGTGATTTCCAGCGCAGAGGTCTTGTCGAAAATGGTGCCTGATGCCCCGGTCATGCCCGAACTGAAGGTCGCCGCTGAATGATCCGCCCCGACGACCTTGCCCATTGCCGCGAGGCGATCCGCCATGGGTCACTGTCATTTCATGCGGCAAGCAAGCTTTTGCCTGCCAAGGTGCGCGACCCTGCCCTCGCGCTCTATGCCTTCTGCCGTCTGGCAGATGATGAGGTGGATGAGGGCGACTATCAGGCGGGTGCCGTGTTCCGCCTGCAAGATCGTTTGGATGCCGCCTATGCCGGGAAACCCGAAAATGCGCCCGAAGACCGCGCTTTTGCCGCGATTATCGAAGATTTTGAAATGCCCCGCGCCCTGCCCGAAGCTTTGCTTGAGGGCCTCGCCTGGGATGCGGCAGAGCATCGCTATGACACCTTAAGCGGCGTGCGCGACTATTCCGCCCGCGTGGCCAGTGCGGTCGGTGCAATGATGTGCGTTCTTATGCGCGTGCGCGATCCCGAAGCGCTGGCACGGGCCTGTGATCTGGGCGTTGCAATGCAACTGACGAACATCGCCCGCGATGTAGGGGAAGACGCGCGCATGGGGCGTATCTATCTGCCGCTGGATTGGCTGGCTGAAAACGGGATTGATCCGGTCAATTTCCTGCGCGAGCCGCTGCCGACAGATGCGGTCAGGCGGATAGTCAAGCGGCTTTTGGCCGAGGCAGACAGGCTTTATCTGCGGTCCGAGGCCGGGATCGATGTCCTGCCCCTGCAGGCACGCACGGGAATCTGGGCGGCGCGTTTGATTTATGCAGGGATCGGCAAACAACTGCGCCGTCAGGGATACGACAGTATTTCCATGCGCGCACGCACGTCAAAGCGGCAAAAACTGGCGTGGCTGGGTCAGGCGGGCGGGCGCACCGCCCTGTCGCTGATCATGCCGAAATCGGCTGTGATCTATGCCAAACCATTACCGGAAACAGCGTTTCTGGTTGATGCCGCCAGCCGCGCGCAAGCTGATCAGATACGCGGGACAAGCGTCTTGGATATTCTGGCCGAATTGAAAGCACGCGAAGCAGGCATTGGAACTGACCGTCCGATGGCATAGATTAAGCAGGTGCCTTGAAAGGAACCTGTCATGGATATTCTGCTTTTCTGTGTGTTTCTGAGCGCCACCTTCGCGGCAGGTGCGACAGGCGCACTTTTTCCGACCGGTGAATGGTACAAGAATCTGAACAAGCCCACATGGACACCACCGAATTGGGTTTTCCCGGTCATGTGGACATCAATCTATCTGCTGATCTCTTTTGCCGGCGCGCGTGTCGCTGTATTAGACGGCAACGCCTATGCCATGGCCTTCTGGGGGATGCAGATCGCGTTCAACGCGCTTTGGACACCGGTTTTCTTTGGCCTGCGCCATATCAAAGGGTCAGTGCCGATCATGGTGGGCCTCTGGGTCGCTGTTCTGGGCGCAACGATCACCCATTTCCAGCTGGATTTCTGGGCCGGGCTGGCCTTTGTGCCTTATCTGGCGTGGGTCTCCGTTGCCGCGGCGCTGAACCTTGCGATGGTGCGCCTGAACCCTCATCAGAAACCGCTGAAGCTTCAGGAAGTCTGAGACCCCTTGAACGTTCCCCAAATCGGTGAAACCATTGGGGATGGAAACGCATTTCAAATCATGGGCCGAGGTTGCCCCCCGTTTGGTGGCCGTTGCTGCAGGGCGTGACAGGGCCGATCTGGTCATTCGCGGCGGCAAGCTGGTGAACGTACAATCCCGCGAGATTCTGGATGGTTGGCAGGTGGCTGTCGCTGATGGGCGCTTTGCCTATGTCGGCCCGGACGCATCGCATTGCATTGGTGACGACACGCGCGTGATCGACGCGCAAGGCCGCTATCTGATCCCGGGCCTGTGTGACGGGCATATGCATATCGAAAGCGGCATGCTGACCCCCGCCGAATTCGCTGCCGCTGTGATACCCCATGGCACCACGACCATGTTCACCGACCCGCATGAGATTGCCAATGTGCTGGGGCTGCGCGGTGTGCGTATGATGCATGACGAGGCGCTGATGCAGCCGGTCAATATCTACACACAGATGCCCTCTTGTGCGCCTTCTGCACCTGGGCTGGAGACGACCGGCTTCGAGATTTCCGCAGACGATGTGGCCGAAGCGATGGCGTGGCCCGGCATCATCGGGCTGGGCGAAATGATGAACTTTCCCGGGGTGATTAACGGGGATCCGCAGATGCTGGCGGAAATGGCTGCGACGATGAACGCGGGCAAGACCGTGGGCGGGCATTATGCCTCGCCTGACAAGGGTGTCGCTTTCTCCGCCTACGTCGCGGGTGGTGCTGCCGATGACCATGAAGGTACGGCAGAGGCCGATGCAATTGCCCGCGTGCGCAACGGGATGCGGTCGATGATGCGGCTCGGCTCGGCGTGGTATGATGTGGAAAGCCAGATCACGGCGGTGACGGAAAAGGGCCTTGATCCACGGAATTTCATTCTGTGCACCGATGATTGCCATTCCGGCACGCTGGTCAACGACGGGCATATGAACCGCGTAGTGCGCCATGCGATTGCCTGCGGCTGTGATCCGGTGATCGCGCTGCAAATGGCGACAATCAACACCGCCACGCATTTCGGACTGGAACGCGAGCTTGGTTCGATCGCACCGGGACGGCGGGCGGATATGATCCTGACATCAGATCTGGTGACCCTGCCGATTGAAGATGTTATCGCGCGCGGTCAGACCGTGGCGCGGGACGGCAGGATTACCGTGACCTGCCCGCATTACGCTTGGCCCGATGATGCGCGCAAAACGGTGCATATGGGCAAAGTGCTGGGGGATGCGGATTTTGCCATCCGTGCGCCCTCAGGAAAAAACAAGGTCAAAGCCAAGGTGATCGGCGTCGTCGAAAATCAGGCCCCGACCGAGGCCCTGACCGCTGAATTGCCTGTCGTTGACGGGTTGGTCGAGGGCGAAGGTGACACCTATCAGATCGCCCTTGTTGAACGGCACCAAGGCACCGGAAAGGTTGTGAACGGGTTTGTGTCGGGCTTTGGGTACACTGGCCGGATGGCTATGGCCTCGACCGTGGCCCATGACAGCCACCATATGATTGTCGTCGGCACGGACCGCGCAATGATGGCGGCTGCGGCCAACCGTCTGGGCGAGGTTGGAGGCGGCGTCACGGTCTGGCAGGATGGCAAGGAAATCGCGCTGGTCGAACTGCCGATCGCGGGCTTGATGTCCGACAGCCCTGCTGCCGAGGTTGCGGCGAAAGCTGATCAAATGGTTGCCGCGATGGCTGCCTGCGGTTGCACACTGAACAACGCCTATATGCAGCAT
The DNA here is from genome assembly GCA_964614205.1 of uncultured Loktanella sp. Lineage (GTDB taxonomy): Bacteria > Pseudomonadota > Alphaproteobacteria > Rhodobacterales > Rhodobacteraceae > Yoonia. The sequence continues at coordinate 72,497 of CAZTKF010000008.1, forward strand.
TCGCTGCTGGCACTTGTTGTCATCCCATCTTTACGGATTTCTGATCTGGGGCTGGTGGATGTCGACAAGTTCGAGATTACAGAGATTTTTGAGGATAATGCATGAACGCCGCACAGATGGTGACGATCCGGACGCCCGATGTTTCCAACCCCGAGAGCTTTACAGACCCGAAGAAGGCCGTCGCACGGCTGCAAGAGCTTTATGCAAGCGCGGTAAGTTTCCTGTCCGAAAATTTTGCGCAGGCATTGGTGAACGGGCAACCTGAAACGCGGGTGCGCGCCTATTATCCGGAAATCCGCCTGACCACGACAACCTATGCCAAGACCGACACGCGCCTGTCCTTTGGTCATGTCGCCGAACCGGGGGTTTATGCCACCACGATTACGCGACCTGATCTGTTTGCGTCCTACCTTGAGCAGCAGATCGGCCTCTTGATCGAAAGCCATGGTGTTCCCGTCGTGATCGGTGTGTCACGCACTGAAATGCCGGTGCATTTTGCAGCGGCCAATGATCCGGGGCTGACCGTGCCGCAGGATGGGTCGATGGAGTTCAACCTGCGCGACAATTTCGATGTGCCAGACCTGAGCACGACCCATGACAACATCGTAAACGGTGAAGGATTCACATACCCCGACGGCGCCCGCCCACTTGCGCCTTTCACAGCGCAACGGATCGACTACTCACTCGCGCGCCTTGCTCACTATACGGCAACGGCCGCAGAGCATTTCCAAAACCACGTTCTGTTCACAAACTACCAGTTCTATGTCGAAGAGTTTGAAGCCTACGCGCGGCATATGCTGGCCGACCCCGAAAGCGGCTACACCAGCTTTGTCAGCACCGGCAATGTAGAAATCACCGAAGCCGACGCGCCTATCCCATTGCCGGCCAAGCTCCCGCAGATGCCGACCTATCATCTCAAGCGGGCCAACGGCAGCGGCATTACACTGGTGAACATCGGTGTCGGCCCCTCCAACGCAAAGACCGCGACCGACCATATTGCCGTGTTGCGCCCCCATGCGTGGCTGATGGTGGGCCATTGCGCCGGATTGCGCAACTCGCAGCGGCTGGGCGACTTTGTACTCGCACATGCGTATCTGCGTGAAGATCACGTGTTGGATGACGACCTGCCGATCTGGGTGCCGATCCCTGCTCTGGCTGAGATCCAGATTGCGCTGGAAACAGCCGTGGCAGACGTGACCGAGCTGGAGGGCTACGAATTAAAGCGCATTATGCGGACAGGCACCGTGGCCACCATCGACAACCGCAACTGGGAACTGCGCGAACAGGCAGGCCCGGTACAGCGCCTGTCGCAATCGCGTGCCATCGCGCTTGATATGGAAAGTGCGACGATCGCGGCAAACGGGTTCCGCTTTCGGGTGCCCTACGGTACGCTTTTGTGTGTCAGCGACAAGCCCCTGCATGGCGAATTAAAGCTGCCTGGCATGGCTTCGGAGTTCTACAAAACGCAGGTGGCAGCGCATCTGATGATCGGAATTCGGGCGATGGAACGCTTGCGCGATATGCCGCTGGAACGCATCCACAGCCGGAAATTGCGTAGTTTTGAAGAGACAGCTTTCCTCTGATCGGCCATAAAACGCAAAAAACAGCGCTTTTTCCCTTGTAAACCTACACTAATCATTGTGGTCTCACACAACATACCGTTAAATGTGCGGGTAATAGGCCCTACTGCTGGGGCGAATGAGGGAGACCAGGATAATGGCTACAAAACCAATGACAAAAGCGCAGCTTGTTGCTGCATTGGCCGAAGAAACAGGCATGGACAAAAAAGCTGCGGGTTCCGCACTTGATGCTGTGACCGGCATCATCACCAAAGAAGTATCCGGCGGTGGCGCTGTGACACTTCCCGGTGTTGGCAAAATCTACTGCCGCGAGCGCCCAGAGCGCATGGTCCGCAACCCTGCCACGGGTGAGCAGATCAAGAAAGATGCCGACAAGGTTGTCAAAATGACAATCGCGAAGGCACTGAAAGACAGTGTAAACGGATAATTCATCGCGGCCCTGCGCCAGCTGTGTTAAATTGGGAAGGCCGCCGACATGGCGGCCTTTTTCGTTTGAGA
>CAZTKF010000009.1:0-67659 GCA_964614205.1 uncultured Loktanella sp.
GGGACAAGGGCTATGGCCATTTCACCACGCGCCAGAACATCCAGTACAACTGGCCGAAATTGCGCGACGTGCCGGATATGCTTGATGCGCTGGCCGATGTCGGCATGCATGCGATCCAGACCTCGGGCAACACAATCCGCAATGTGACCGCCGACCATTTTGCCGGTGCGGCAGCGGATGAAATCGAGGACCCCCGCGCCATTGCCGAATTATTGCGCCAGTGGTCCACCGACCACCCGGAATTCCAGTTCCTGCCGCGCAAGTTCAAGATCGCCGTGACCGGTGCCGCCCATGACCGTGCTGTGACCCGCGCCCATGACATCGGCTTGCGCATGGTCCGCAATGACGCGGGCGCGCCGGGCTTTGAAGTAATCGTCGGCGGTGGTCTTGGCCGTACGCCGATGGTGGGCAAGGTGCTGCGGGCGTTCCTGCCCAAGGCCGATCTGCTACCTTACTGCGAGGCCATCGTCAGCGTCTACAACCTGCTGGGCCGCCGCGATAACAAATACAAAGCGCGGATCAAGATCACCGTCCATGAAAACGGGCTTGAAAAGATGCAAGAGCTGGTCGAAGCCCGCTTTGCCGATATCCGCGCCGGTTTCACAGGTCACGACCAGGCCCTGCTGGCCGAGATTGAGGCCGCCTTTGCACCACCGGCCTTTGTGACGAAATCCACTGACGGGTACGAGGCCGCCCGCCTTGCCAATCCGGCCTTCCGGTCATGGAGCGACACGAACCTTTCTGCGCACAAGGCCGACGGCTATGCCATCGTGTCGATCAGCATCAAGAAACACGGTGCCACACCGGGCGACGCGACTTCGGACCAGATGCGCGTGATGGCCGATCTGGCCGAGCAATATGGCCATGGAGAACTCCGCATCAGCCATGAGCAAAACGTCATCCTGCCCCATGTGCATAAATCTGACTTGCCTGCGGTCTATGCCGCACTGCGTGAAGCGGATCTGGCGACGGCCAATATCGGCCTTGCGTCAGATATCATCGCCTGCCCCGGCATGGATTACTGCGCGCTGGCCACTGCCCGTTCGATCCCGATTGCGCAAGAGATTGCGACGCGCTTTGATGAACTCAAGATCGAGCATGAGATCGGGCAACTCAAGATCAAGATTTCGGGCTGCATCAATGCCTGCGGGCACCACCATGTGGGCCACATCGGTATTCTTGGGCTCGACCGTGCGGGCGTGGAAAACTACCAGATCACGCTGGGTGGTGACGGGACAGAGACCACAACCATCGGGGAACGTGCAGGTCCCGGTTTCTCTGCGGAAGAAATCGTGCCCGCGATCGAGCGTCTGGTGACAGGCTATCTGGCGCTACGCCGCGACGCCGATGAAACCTTCCTGCAGGCCTATCGCCGTCTGGGCATGGAGCCTTTCAAAGCCATCCTTTACCCACGTGAGGACAAAGCAAATGCCGCTTAAAGAACTCGTCGAGCGCCGCAATATCCTGCACCGCAAGAGCGACGCGCAAACCGTGCTGCGTCATGCGTTGGATGATGTGCAGTTGGGTAAAATCGCGTTGGTGTCGTCCTTCGGGGCCGAAAGTGTCGTGCTGCTGCATATGTTGTCAGAGATCGACAAGGACGCGCCTGTCATTTTCCTCGACACCGAAATGCTGTTTGCGGAAACGCTGGCCTATCAAAAAGAGGTCGCGGAACATCTGGGCCTGCGTGATGTGCGCGTGATCACGCCAAACCGCAACGCGGTACTGACCGAGGATGTGGACGGACTCTTGCACCAGGCCGACAAGGACGCCTGCTGTGATCTGCGCAAGACGCGGCCTTTGGCCGAGGCGCTTGAGGGTTTTGACGGCTGGATCACCGGCCGCAAACAGTTTCAGGGTGGCAGCCGCGCGACTTTGCCGCTTTATGAAAAAGACGGGCGCAAGATCAAGATCAACCCGCTTGTCCGCTGGAATGCCGCCGATCTGAACGCTTATATCACGGACAAGAACCTGCCGCGTCATCCGCTGGTGGCCAAAGGCTACCCTTCCATCGGCTGCATGCCCTGCACCACCCGTGTGAGCGACCATGAAGATCCGCGCGCGGGGCGCTGGCGTGGTAGCGACAAAACCGAATGCGGGATTCATTTCGAGAATGGCAGAGTGACACGACAAGGACAGGCAGCATGAGTGTGATTGTAACAGACCGCGGGTTTCAAACGGATGATTTCACCGCAGGTTTTGTCGGCTTGGGTGAAAAAGCCGCAAATGATTGCGGCTATGGCATCGACTTGCCGTCCGACACGTCACCTGACGCCTTGGCCGATCTGACGCAAGCCAAGATGATCCGGATTGACTTTCCATCCTCGGCAGACGGGCGCGGGTTCACATTGGCAGCGCTTCTGCGGCGCGCAGGCTACAAGGGCCGCTTGCGCGCCAAGGGGCATGTGCTGGCCGATCAATACGCGATGGCGCGCCGGTCCGGCTTTGACGAGGTCGAAATTGATGACGCCCTCGCCGCACGCCAACCCGAGGACCAATGGCTTTACCGTGCAGATTGGCAAAACCACCACTATCAGGCACGTTTACGGGGCTGATGCGCAAAGAATAGGCCACCGCCCCTTTCCCTGATCCAGATCAACGACTAAACCGGAGGGCGGCCCTATCAGGGCTGCCATGAATGATATGACCGAGCAAAAACCTGTGACCTTAGATACCGCCAAAGCCGTGCCCACCCTGCCAGACGCGCAGACCGTCACCGACGTGAAGCACTACACGGACCGACTGTTTTCCTTCCGCGTCACACGGCCAGCATCTTTGCGGTTCCGGTCCGGCGAGTTTGTGATGATCGGCCTGATGGGCGATCCGGACCCCAAGACCGGCAAACAGAAACCGCTACTGCGCGCCTATTCCATCGCTTCGCCCTCTTGGGACGAAGAGCTGGAGTTCTATTCGATCAAGGTGCCTGACGGCCCGCTGACGTCAAAGTTGCAACACATCGCGCCGGGTGATGAAATCATCCTGCGGCCCAAACCTGTCGGAACGCTGGTGCATGACGCGCTGCTGCCGGGCAAACGGATCTGGTTCTTTGCCACAGGCACAGGCTTTGCCCCCTTTGCTTCGCTTTTACGCGAACCGCAGACATACGAAGACTATGACGAGGTGATCATCACCCACACCTGCCGGGAAGCGGGTGAACTGACCTATGGCCGCGACCTGATCGAGGCTCTGAAGGAAGATGAGCTGCTCAACGATGTCATCGGCGAGGGCTTCTGGAAGAAAATCAAATACTATCCGACCACAACACGCGAAGAGAGCCCTAAGATGGGCCGCATCACGGACCTGATGCGCTCGGGCGAAGCCTTTAGCGATTTGGGCGTACCACCGCTGTCACCCGAAACGGACCGCGCCATGATTTGCGGCAACCTTGCCTTTAACCTCGAGTTGAAAGACATGCTCGAGGAATACGGATTGGTGGAGGGGGCCAACTCCAACCCGCAGCACTACGTGGTTGAGAAGGCGTTCCTCGACTAGGGTCAAAAAAGCAAATCGACCGCGCCAACTCTGGCGCGGCCGTGTCTGTTGTCGTGGGGATTGACCTATTCGCTGGTCTCTTCGGTCGTACCGTTCAGGCTGTTCAATGCATCGCCCACGGCGCCTTCGACCGAATTGGTCACATCGTCAATCACGTCCTGCGCTGCTTCTTCTGCAGCAGCGGCTGCCTCCTCGGCGGCTTGTGTGGCCTCCTCAAGTGCTTGGGTCGCGGCCTCTTCAGCGGCGGCGGCCGCCTCGGTCGCAGCGGCTTCGGCGGCAGCGGCAGCTTCGGCAGCAGCAGCTTCGGCGGCCGCGGCGGCTTCAGCGGCAGCGGCCTCGGCAGCTTCGGCGGCGGCTTGTGCTTCGGCTTCTGCCGCAGCTTCCGCGGCGGCAGCGGCTTCGGCTGCGGCGGCTGCTTGGGCCTCGGCGGCAGCGGCAGCTTCTGCCGCGGCGCGCTCTGCCTCTTGTGTCGCGCCAGTCAAAAGACCGATCGCTTCACCCGGAGTGCGCCCTTGAGCGGCATACTGGTAGCCAAAAAAGCCGACAATCGCCACAACGACGAGAATAAGAATTGCACGCATTGGTCATCTCCTTCTAAGTTTCTTGTTGCTCGGGGCCCCAACGGACCTTGCCTTCGGATATGTCAGAACACTTGGCAAAGAGAAAGCGCAATCAAAGGGGAAAAATCGGCAGGAAACCGCATATTTTGCGGGTTGAAGCTGCGCATACGGGCGTTTAGTTTGACCATCACCACAACGGAACAATCAAAGGATCAAGACCATAGGACGCAGACCTCATAACGCGCCACCACAACGTGACACAGGCCCCCGTATCAACGATCGGATCAAGGCCCCTGAAATCCGCCTTATTGGCCCGGATGGCGAAAACGTCGGGGTGGTGACACCCGAACGCGCGATGGTAATGGCCGATGATGCCGGCCTTGATCTGGTAGAGATTTCACCGAACGCCAATCCGCCTGTCTGCAAGATCATGGACTATGGCAAGTACAAGTACGAAACCCAGAAGAAAGAGGCCGAGGCCCGCAAGAAGCAAAAGACCATCGAGATCAAGGAAGTGAAATTCCGTCCGAACACGGACAATCACGACTATGACGTCAAGATGCGCAATGTCTTCAAGTTTCTTGAACACGGCGACAAGGTGAAGATCACACTGCGCTTCCGCGGCCGCGAGATGGCGCACCAGCAGTTGGGGCGTGAATTGCTCGAACGTGTGGCCGAGGACACCAAGGATGCCGGCAAGGTCGAGAACTTTCCCAAGATGGAAGGTCGCCAAATGGTCATGCTTATAGGACCACTGTCGAAATAAGCTCTTTTGGCAGGCGCGCTCTCGGCATCAGCTACGCAAACGCCTGCCGCTTGGACCGTGATTGCAAGCAAACCCGTGGGAAGGTCGCCAGATGGTCATGCTCTTCAGGCCGCTGTCGAGATAACGCCGCCTTACAACACTGCTTGCAGTGAGCATCAGAGCAAAACAAAAGCCCCCGCCGCGGCGGGGGCTTTGTCATTTATCCGGCGGCTGTCACAGCCCTGCCGGTCAGCACCTTCACCAGATGCGCGCGGTACGCCGAGGAGCCGTGCAGGTCTGCGATCATACCATCAGCTGGCACGGACAGCCCGCCCAGCGCACCCGCCGAAAAATCATCCGAAAGTGCGGCTTCTGCCTCGCTCCAGCGGAATACGCCGTTTTCGGATGCACCGGTAACAGCCACGCGCACACCGTCCGCGTATTTCGCAACAAACACACCGACAAGCGCAAAGCGTGACGCAGGCTGATCGAATTTCTCGTAATGTGCTTTTTGCGGCACCGGAAAACGCACTTCGGTAATGACCTCGCCCTCATCAAGCGCTGTTTCGAACATCCCCTGGAAATAGGCGTCTGCCGCGATTTCGCGCGCATTGGTGATAATGGTCGCGCCTGATGCAAGGGCGGCTGCCGGATAGCAGGCCGAAGGGTCGTTATTGGCCAGCGAGCCGCCGATCGTGCCACGATTGCGCACAGCCGGATCACCAATATTGCCCGCGAGCGCCGCAAGCGCCGGGTAATGTGCGGCCGCGTCCTTTGCGACGGTGGCATGGTTCGTGGCCCCGCCGATGCAAACCGCACCGTCATCAGCCACGCAAACACCCTGCATTTCGCCGATGCCTGTCAGGCTGACAAGGGCGGATGGCATCGCCAGCCGCTGTTTGAGCGTGGGGATCAGCGTCTGCCCGCCGCCCAGCGCCTGCGCATCATCTGCCTGAAGCGCCTTGACGGCGTCCGCGATCGTGGAAGGCCGTTCGATATCAAAAGCATACATGAGCGTTCTCCCTTATGCGTTGTTCATGGCCGCCCAGACGCGCGCAGGCGTCAAAGGCATGTCGATGTGGGTCACGTTCTTGCCGCCCGACTGAAGCGCGTCGATGACAGCATTGACAACGGTCGGTGGCGACCCAATCGCGCCCCCTTCTCCGCAGCCTTTGGCCCCAAGCGGGTTATGCGTGCAGGGCGTACCATCCGCGTGGTCGACCGCGATGAACGGCAGATCATCGGCACGCGGCATGACGTAGTCCATATAGCTGGCAGACAGCAGCTGTCCGCTTTCGTCGTAGGTAGTGTTTTCCAGCAGCGCCTGCCCGATCCCCTGAACGACCCCGCCATGGACCTGTCCGCTGACGATCATCGGGTTCATGACGTTGCCGAAATCATCACAGGCCGTAAAGCGTTCCACCGTGACTTTGCCAGTCTCGGGGTCCACTTCCACTTCGCAGGCATAGGCTCCGGAGGGATAGGTAAAGTTGGCCGGATCGTAGAAGGCCGTTTCCTCCAGCCCCGGTTCAATCTCCTCGATCGGGAAATTGTGCGGGATATAAGCCTTCAGGGCGACCTCGCCAAAGCCCACCGATTTATCGGTACCTTTCACTGTGAACTGCCCATCGGCGAAATCCACATCGTCGGCAGACGCTTCGAGCATATGTGCGGCGATCTTTTTCGCTTTGGCGATGATCTTTTCGGTCGCCCTCACCACTGCCGACCCACAAACCGCTAGGCTGCGTGACCCGTAAGTGCCCATTCCGAAGGGAATTTTGGATGTATCGCCATGCACGATATCGACGGCACCCGGATCAATCCCCAACATTTCGCTTACGATTTGGGGAAAGACCGTTTCGTGCCCCTGCCCGTGGCTATGTGCGCCAACCATCACACTGAGGTTGCCGGTGGCATTCACCCGCACTGTCGCAGCGTCATAGAGGCCCACACGGCTGCCCAGCACGCCGACAAGGTTGGATGGCGCAATGCCACAGGCCTCGACATAGGCATTAATACCAAGACCACGGAGTTTGCCCTTGGCTTCGCTTGCCTTGCGCCGTTCTTCAAAGGCTTTGCGATCAACAATCTTCTCCATCTTGTCCATCAGCGCATCATAGTTGCCGCTGTCGTATTCCAGCCCGGCGGCACTAACGAAAGGATACTGTTCTGGCTTGATGAAGTTCTTGCGCCGGATCTCTACCGGATCGAGCCCCAGTTCGCGGGCCGCCTTGTCAATAACGCGCTCGATGGAATAGGTCGCCTCGGGGCGTCCGGCCCCGCGATAGGCATCCACGGGCGCAGTGTTGGTGAACACAGCCTTCAGGTTCACATAGACGTTTGGCACCGTATAGTTGCCAGCCATCAGTGTTCCATGCAGGAACGTCGGCGTCGCGGTCGAAAAGTTCGACAGGTAGGCGCCCACGTTGGCCAGCGTTTCGGTGCGGAAGGCGATGAATGTACCGTCTTTTTCACAGGCCAGTTCGATCTTGGTCACGTGATCCCGGCCATGGGCATCGCTGAGGAATGATTCCGTCCGGTCCGCGACCCATTTTACGGGGCGCCCGACCTTTTTGGCCGCGGCAAGGACAAGGGCCTCTTCGCCGTAGTGATAGATCTTGGAGCCAAAACCGCCACCAACATCGGGGGCAATCACGGTCAGCTTGTTCTCGGGGATTCCCATGACGAAGGCCGAGATCAAGAGCCGTGTCAGATGCGGGTTCTGTGAGGTGGTTTGCAGCGTGTAGGCATCGCCCGCCGCATCATAGGTCCCGATAGAGGCACGCGGCTCCATCGCGTTGGGCACCAAACGGTTATTGACCAGTTCAAGTGTGGTGACATGCGGCGCGTTCTTGATCGCCTCATCGGTGGCGGCGCGGTTGTCTTCGATCCAACCCCAGTCGAAGCACTGGTTGGTGCCAATCTCGTCGTGGACATAGTTGTCACCCGCAAGGGCGGCAGCCATGTCGATCACAGCTGGCAGTTCTTCGATATCGGCCTCGATCGCTTCGGCCGCATCACGCGCCTGTGCTTCGGTTTCGGCAATCACGGCGGCATAGGCATCACCGACATGACGCACCTTGCCATGCGCCAAGACCGGACGCTTGGGTTCTTTCATCGGTTCGCCGTCACGGCTGTTGATCAGCCAACCCGCGGGGTTACCGCCCATATCGACAAAGTCTTCACCGGTAAAGACAGCCAGTACCCCCGGCATCGTCTCTGCCGCGCTTGTATCGATTGACTTGATCACACCATTGGCAATCGTCGAACGCACGAAGATCGCTGTCGCCTGACCAAAGGCATTGATGTCAGCGGTATACTTTCCTTTGCCAGTCAGAAAGCGCACGTCCTCGCGGCGTGTCGTGCTGGCTCCAATTCCACCATCTTTTGGCATGTTGTTCTCCTCCCTGTCAGCATCCGGACACCCCTCCCGGTGTGGATACTGCGGTTCTGTTTGAATGGATTATTCGGCGGCGATGGCTGAAACATCCTGACCGGATGCCGCCATGATCGCCTTTACGATGTTGTGGTAGCCGGTGCAGCGGCAGATGTTGCCTTCCAGATAGGCCCTGATTTCCGCCTCAGTCGGCGTCGGGTTCTCTTTCAGCAGAGCCGCTGCCGACATCACCATGCCCGGTGTGCAGAACCCGCATTGCAGCCCGTGGTGATCCTGAAACGCCTGCTGGATGACATTCAGTGAACCATCACTGTTGGCCTGCCCTTCGATTGTGCCGACCTCCGCACCATCTGCCTCCACAGCAAACATGGTGCAGGATTTGACCGCTTCGCCATTCACATGGACCACACAGGCCCCGCATTGTGACGTATCGCAGCCGATGTGCGTGCCTGTCAGCCGCAGGTCATTGCGCAAGAAGTCCGACAGCAGCGTGCGGCCCTCCACATCGCCCGACACGGATTTTCCGTTCACGGTCATAGTTACCGATGCCATTGTTTCCTCCCGAAAATGGTATGCGTTGAAACGAGTTAAGCACGGCAATGCGCTGTTGAGAACACCCAACTTACGCTGCAGCTGCACACTCGGGCTAGATATCGCCACGCGGCTTTGGCCGGGTGGGGATCTCTTTCAACAGACCGCCTACGCCCATCCGTGCAAAATCCGAAGGCGCGAGAGTGACGCCACAGATCACCCTCTCCAGCACCCAATCCGCACCATTCAGTGCAGGAGACCGCGCACATCCCGGCAGGCCAATGACAGGTTTCGGGCCGTAACGCCCCAAGAACAATAGGTTTCCGGGGTCCACCGGCATGCCGAACTGGGTCACTTCTCCGCCCGCCTGGCGCAAGGCATCTGGCCCCAGATCGTGCAGGTCAGCAGTTGCTGACGCCGTCAGGATAAAGACAACGTCGCCCGCGGCGGCACCAATGGCATCCACCAATGCTGCATCGCGGTGCGGCACAACCACGCGGGGGGTCAGAGCGACGCCCAAGCGCGCCAATCTTCCGGCAAGTGCCTGCCTGCCTTTCTCCGAGGGCACCGCATTGATCTGTGTCTCGATCAGCGTCGCCGTACGATAGCGCGCGGGCAGCACCGATAGCGCATCCGGCACCGCAGCACAGGCGATTGCAACGTCGTCAGCGGGGACAGCGTAGGAGATGATCTTGATCGTGGCGACCATCCCTTCCGTGTCAACCCGCTGAAACTGCGGCAAGGTCGCGACGGTAATCATCGGGTTGACCGCATTGAACGCATTGATTTGCGCCGGATCGAGCCGCAGGACACCGGGTTTTGTCGCAAAAAGATTGACGCGGCCCGTCGCGGCGGCACTTGTCCGCAGGCCGGATCCTGCCAGAGCAGCGGCAAGCCGTGCCGCCGCCTCATCTTCACCCAGATCGCCCTTTTCGCGGCGCGCAACTGTAATCTGTGTATGGCCCGCAGCGCGCAGCAGCACCAGATCCTGCTTCGTCAGAACCTGCCCTTTGCGCAGCCGCCCCTGTGCAAGCGGTACGGAATGCGCAAGGACCGCGCCCAGCGCGTCGTTCAATGCGACAGTTCCGAATATCATGCCTTCTTCCGCAGCGTCTGGGTAACTTGCGCCATGATACTGACCGCAATTTCGGCGGGCTGTCGCCCCCCCAGATCAAGCCCGACAGGAGCATGGATGCGGGCGATCTCTTCATCGGTGAAGCCTACCTCTTTGAGGCGCGCAACACGTTTGGCATGGGTACGGGTCGAACCAAGGCTACCCAGATAGAATGCATCCGATTCCAGCACCGTCACAATCGCCGGATCATCCAGCTTGGGATCGTGGGTGAGGGTCACAACCGCCGTACGCGCATCGGGCTTGAGCGCGCGGAGGGCCTCATCAGGCCAGTCATCCATGATTGTTTCGCCGGGAAAACGGTCTTGCGATGCAAAGACGGGTCGCGGATCGATCAGCGTGGTCTGATACCCGCAGGACTTGGCCATGCCGACCAGATGCTGCGCGATGTGCACCGCCCCGATGATGATCATCCGCAAGGGCGGATTGTGAACGGCAACAAATGTGCGGCCGTCATCCTCGACACCGGAACGGTCCATCCGAAAACGATCAGGATACGCCGATGCAGGGGTCAGCCGCGGTACCCCCTTTTCCAGATCGGTGACATAGGCCACGGCTTGTGACTGCGCGCGGGCATCGACCAGCTGTTCCAGCAGTTCCACTGGCAGCACCGGTCCGACAGGTTCGATCAGCACTTTGATCTCGCCACCACAGGCCAGCCCGACAGCAAAGGCCTGATCATCGCTGACGCCGAATTCCAATACCCGCTGACGCCCGTCCGCGATGGCATCAATGGCCTCGGTGATAACCGCACCTTCGACACAGCCGCCCGACACCGAGCCCTCCATCGCGCCATCGGCGTCGATCACCAACTGGCTGCCAACAGGACGCGGGGCAGAGCCCCAGGTTTGGACGACGGTCACGATGGCGACACCCCGCCCTGCGCGGTGCCAGTCCAAGGCCAGTCGGGGAAGGTTTGTGATGGTCTCTGTCATGGCTTCAACATCCCGTTGCGTTTTCCATCCCTAGCACAGCCCCGCAGTTGCTGCATCATCCGTGCTGCTCATGGGCGCATCAACGCCAGCAGTCGGGCTTTTTCGCCGCTGTGTTCGGGATGTGACAGCGCCTGCGCCAATCCCTCAAGAGACGCAATGTTATGACCGGCGCGAAAGCTTGAACAATGCGGCAGCATTTGCATGATCCCGCGCGCTTTGGGCGCAAACCCGTCCCAGCGCAAGAGCGGGTTGAGCCAGATCAGCTGGCGGGCCATCAGATTGATACGTTCCATTTCACGGGCCAGATCGTCGCTGGCGTCGCGGTCCAGCCCATCAGTGATCAGCAGAACCACAGCCCCCTGCCCCATCACGCGCCGCGACCAGTCGCGGTTGAAAGTGTGCAGGCAGGCCCCGATCCGGGTGCCGCCTTCCCAGTCCTGTGCCTCGGCACCGGCAGCAGCGAGGGCGGCATCCACATCGCGCCTGCGCAAATGGCGGGTGATATTCGTCAGCCGCGTCCCGAAGGTGAAAGCATGAACCTGCGCCCATCCCTGCCCCTGCCGGTTGGCCACCGCATGCACGAAATGCAGGACCGCGCGGGAATACTGCGACATTGATCCCGAAATATCACAAAGCACCACAAGATTGGGATAGCGGATGCGCCGCCGCTTGGTGGCGAAATCCGTGACCTCTCCCCCGCGCCGCATCGCAGTGCGCATCGTCGCCTGCCAATCCGGCAGACGGCCCGCAAGGGCCTGTGTGCGCCGGCTGAGCACAGGGGATACAGGAAGCGACAGCGTGGCAAGCATCCGCGTGGCGGCAGCCATTTCTTCTGTGCTCATGAGCTCAAAGTCGAGTGTTCTGAGACGTTCCTGTGCAGAGGCCGTCTGAGAGGCGTCAATGTCGATCTCGACCTCATCCTCGTCTTCCGGCTGTGGCGGAAGGGGTCGGTCCTGCCCGTCCAGCAGCGCCTCGGCCGCGCGTTTTTCGGCGGGTTGGGCTGCGCGGTCTTCTTGAGTGCCCCGGACCATCGGACGCAGGAAAGACATCATGTGCTCCAGATACTGGGGGTCACGCCAATAGAGCCGGAACAACTGGGCAAAGATCAGACGTTCTTCGGGTTTGCTGACAAAGCAGGCATGCAGCGTCCAGTAGAAATCCGGTTTCTGCGTGAAACCCACCGCCTGGACGGCCTCGATGGCATCGACGATCCGCCCGGGGCCGATCGCCAGCCCGGCCTTGCGGAGCGCCCGCGCGAAATGTGCGATATTCTGCGCAAGTTTGGGATCGTCCGGCAAAGTCAGTTCCGGGTGTTGCAGCATGCCGCTAGCGCCGGACTGGGGATGTCACATCCCCAGACCCCTGTGAGGTATTTACGAACATGAGAAGCATCAGACGCTTTCCAGATCGGCCTTGGCTGCGTCCAGAATGCGCTTGGCTTCGGACCCCTGCAATTTCTGAATGTCATCCTGATACTTCAGGATCGCCCCCAACGTATCGGCGATCGTGGCCGGTGACAGGTTGATCACATCCAGCGCCAAGAGGCATTTCGCCCAATCAATGGTTTCGGCGACCCCCGGTTTTTTGAAAAGATCCTCGCCGCGCAGGCGCTGCACAAAGGCCACGATCTCGTGCGAGAGCGCTGCGGCGGCCTCGGGTGCGCGGACCTGAAGGATCGCAAGTTCGCGGTCGAAATCAGGGTAATCGACCCAATGATACAAGCAGCGCCGCTTGAGCGCGTCATGAACTTCGCGGGTCCGGTTCGAGGTGATGATCACGATCGGCGGCTGCGGTGCCGTGACGGTCCCCAATTCGGGGATCGTCACCTGAAAATCGCTGAGGGCCTCCAGCAGGAAGGCCTCGAATGGGGCGTCTGTCCGGTCCAGTTCGTCGATCAGCAGCACCGGTGCGCCACCCGGTTGCGGGCGCATGGCCTGCAGCAGCGGGCGTTCAATGAGGTAGTCTTCGGTAAATAGCTCGGTCTTGAGCGTGTCGCGGTCAGCGCCGCCTGCCGCCTCGGCCGCGCGGATAGCGATCATCTGTTCGGCAAAGTTCCACTCGTATACCGCTGATGCGGCATCAAGCCCTTCATAGCATTGCAGCCGGATCAACCGGCGCCCGAGGGCGGAGGCGATCACCTTGGCGATTTCGGTCTTGCCGGTGCCCGCCTCGCCCTCAAGAAACAGGGGGCGTCCCAGCTTGAGGCTGAGGAACACGACGGTCGCCAGTGCCCGCCCGCAGACATAGTCTTCAGCCGCCAGCGCCGATTGCACGTCATCAATGCTTGCAAATACCATTTCCGGATCCTCCGCGACTAGAACTGCATTCCACACCGCCCGCGTCAAGCCATGCATTGCCCCTGCGCGACGGAAGGCATAGCCTGCGCCCAACACGATGGGAGCAGATGTCATGAACGATTCCACACCTCTGAAGGCGACCGGCTTTGGGCCCGACCTTGGACCATTCGACTGGGCCGACCCCCTGCGGCTGGAAGACCAGTTGACCGAGGATGAGCGGATGCTGCGCGATGCGGCGAACACCTTTGCCCAAGACACATTGCAGCCGCGTGTGACCGAAGCCTATCGCGAGGCCACCGTCGATCCGGCGATTTTTGCAGAGATGGGCGAGGCAGGCCTTTTGGGGCTGACGATCCCCGAAGAATACGGCGGTCTGGGCGCTGGCTATGTCACCTATGGTCTGGTCGCGCGCGAGATCGAGCGTGTGGACAGCGGCTATCGCTCGATGATGTCGGTGCAGTCATCACTGGTCATGTACCCGATCCACGCCTACGGCAGCGATGCCCAACGCCAGAAATACCTGCCGGGGTTGGCCGCAGGGACCCTGATCGGCTGTTTCGGCCTGACCGAACCCGACGCAGGCAGTGATCCTGCAGGCATGAAGACCACCGCAAAGAAGACAGCGGACGGCTTTGTGCTGAACGGATCGAAGATTTGGATCAGCAATGCGCCGATTGCCGATGTCTTTGTCGTCTGGGCAAAATCCGAGGCACATGACGGCAAAATCCGCGGCTTCGTGCTGGAGAAAGGCATGAAGGGGCTTTCGGCGCCGAAAGTGGGTGGCAAGCTGAGCCTGCGCGCCTCGGTTACCGGTGAGATCGTGATGGACAATGTGGCGGTCAGCGAAGAGGCCCTTCTGCCGGGCGTGCAGGGTCTCAAAGGGCCGTTTGGCTGCCTGAACAGGGCGCGCTACGGCATTGCATGGGGTGTCATGGGGGCGGCCGAAGCCTGTTGGCATGCGGCCCGCCAATACGGGCTGGACCGCAAGCAATTCGGCAAGCCGTTGGCGCAAACACAGCTTTTCCAGAAAAAACTTGCCGACATGCAGACAGAGATCACGCTTGGCACACAGGCGGCACTGCAACTGGGGCGCCTAATGGAGCAAGGCAAGGCGGCGCCCGAAATGATCAGCCTGATGAAGCGCAACAACTGTGGCAAAGCGCTTGATGTGGCGCGTGCGTCCCGCGACATGCACGGCGGCAATGGAATCAGCGAAGATTTCCAGATCATGCGACACATGGTGAATCTTGAGACCGTGAATACCTACGAGGGCACACATGATGTGCATGCATTGATCCTAGGTCGTGCACAAACCGGACTTCAGGCTTTCTTTTAGGCCAAACAGGCAACATTAAACACATGATTGGTGCCTAGTTACGGCCATAAAAACTATATATTGTACTTCATGTGGTCGCGTGTTGTTGCGGCCTTGGAGTAATGAGTATGGAAGACCGGCAATTAGCCATTGACGTCAACCTCAGAGACCTTGGAACCAATGACTGGCTTGGTCGGGTAGATGACGTTTGCGAAGACTACGGATTTTTTGAGCAACTGGGGCGGGAGCACGCCGCCGGTTTCCTTGAAGCGGGCAATTGCCTGCTCGTGACATTCGAAAACGTGCAGTCAATCCGTGAAAACAACATCGATGCAGAGCCGCGCGGCTTTGCCTATGCGCGCCATGACGGATGGTCGATCCTGTCGCTCTTTTCATTCAAGGAAAGCTGGTTTCGCGACCATCATGTCTATGCATTCTTCGATCGGTTGGTCGATGACGGATTCTTTGACGATTTCGAGCGGATTCTCTTTCATGGCGCCGGCGGTGGAGCGTCCTATGCCGCAGCGGCCTATTCGGTTGCGGCGCCCGGATCGACGGTGCTTGCACTGCGCCCGCAAGCGACACTTGATGCCGAAATGGCCGGATGGGACCCGCGGTACAAATACGCACGCAGAAAGAACTTTAATGACCGATACGGCTATGCGCCCGAAATGATTGACGGCGCAGAACGGGTCTTTGTCGCCTATGATCCGATCGAACGGCTGGACGCCTGCCATGCGGCGTTGTTCCGCAAGCCCCATGTTACAGCCCTGCCCTGCACCCTTTTGGGCGACGATCTTGATCAGGCGTTTGACCGGATGGGCATTCACGACGTGATGATCAAGCTTGCCATGGACGGGATGCTGGACCGCCCGCGCTTTCTGCAACTGTTGCGGGCGCGGCGCTATGATCCGACCTTTGTGCGCGCACTTGTGCGCAGGTTGATCGTGACCGGCCATCCGCGTCTGGCGCGGGTCGTCTGCGAATACATGATCAGACGCGGACACAAAGCCTTTTTCGTGGATAAATACGAAGAGCTAAGCCCCAATCAGGACATTCAGATATAGTAGAGGTCACGGTAGACGTGGCGCAGGATCGTGTCGCGGCTCAGGCCCATGTCGGCCAGTTCGCGGTCACTGAGTGCCTGCATGCGCTGCACCTCGGCCGAGCGGTTCTGGGATGCAACAATGCGGCGGACAGCGTTGGAAAGGGCACCACGGATTGACGCGGTGCGGTTTGTCGGCCGGGATTGAATTGTATCTGTGTAAAAGGCCATCTTGGCGCTCCTGTCGGTGACGTCTGTGTTGCTCAATAGATAAACGCACCAGACGCGGACGAAACCGCCAAAGCTGCATTGCCGCAATGCAGCAATTGCATGGCCCGTTTCTTATTCGGAGTCGCGCCTGCCCTCGATGACCTTTTTGAGGACATCGAATATCCGTGTCCCGAAGTACCCCAGTATCGCACCGATGATGACCCCGAATACAGAACCGCTGTCGAATGCCGCCGCCAGAATTGCAGCCGCCAGAAGTGCGATCATGAAGGCGATCAAACGCTTTTCATTGGCAGCGACCGGAAAATAGCCCTCCAGCGCCCTGACAACCGGACCCGCGACAGGCTCTTCCAGTTGCGGTGTGAGAAAGCCTGCACCGGCGGCGATCAGAAATCCCAGCATTGTGTATCACTCCCTTGATCCAACGGTCTCATGCAAAATATCAAGAAATGTAGCGCTTTCTGCAAGGACAATCACAAAGCCCTATGGCGTCCGTCACCGCAACGGTGTAACCCCAGAACATGCCTGATAGACATTTGACCAGCCTGACCATTCGCCGCCCAGATGATTGGCATTTGCACCTGCGCGACGGCGAAATGCTCAAGGCCGTGCTGCCGGAAACGACAAGACATTTTGCCCGCGCGATCATCATGCCGAATCTGGTGCCGCCCGTTGTGACATCACAGCAGGCCATAGCCTACCGTGACCGGATCATGGCCGCCGTTCCCGAAGGTGATGATTTTACACCTTTGATGACGCTCTATCTGACAGAAACCACAGACCCCGAAGATGTGCGCGCGGCACATGCCGCTGGTATTGCCACTGCTGTCAAGCTCTACCCTGCAGGGGCGACAACCAATTCGGCCTCGGGTGTGCGCGACTTCGAAAAAGTGCGTCCCGTGCTAGAGGTCATGGCCGAAATTGGCATGCCGCTGTGCGTCCATGGCGAGGTGACAGACAGCGACATCGACATCTTTGACCGCGAGGCCGTCTTTATCGACAGGGTGCTGAAACCCCTGCGTAAAAAGGTACCGGACCTGAAAGTCGTGATGGAACACGTGACGACGCAGAATGCCGTCGACTATGTGCGCGACACACACAAGAACCTTGCTGCCACGATTACAACGCATCATCTGATCATCAACCGTAATCACATTCTGGCTGGCGGGATCAAACCGCATTTCTATTGCCTGCCCGTAGCCAAGCGCGAGGCACACCGCATTGCTTTGGTGCAGGCTGCGGTGTCGGGTGACAAACGGTTCTTTCTTGGCACCGACAGCGCACCCCACACGGACCCGAACAAACTGCAGGCCTGCGGTTGCGCGGGCATCTTCACCGCGCCGAACACGATGTCCTGTCTGGCCGAAGTCTTTGCTGCTGCTGGGCGCATCACGAAACTCGAAGACTTTGCTTCATTGAACGGGCCACGGTTTTACGGTCTGCCGCCGAATGAAAAGACAATCACACTGACCAAGGGTGATCCGGTGGCATACCCCACGCAGATTGAAACAGCCGATGGGCCAGTCACCGTATTTGATCCCGGGTTTGACCTGCATTGGCGTGTGTCTGAGAATTGACTTTTATGCCTCCGGCGGAGGTATTTTTTGAACATGAGAAGGTAAGAGATTGACGATGATCCCCACGTCCTTTCCCGCAAAAGAAGAGATTGCCCGCCTGACCGCCGGAATGCTGATCGAGATTGGCGCGATTGACTTTAATGCCAACGAGCCCTTCACCCATGCCTCGGGCAAGCAGGCGCCAACCTATGTCGACTGCCGCAAGCTGATTTCCTTTCCGCGCATCCGTGCAACCCTAATGGATTTCATGGCCGTGTCGATCATGCGCGAAGCGGGGTTCGAGGCCTTTGACAATGTTGCCGGCGGCGAGACCGCGGGCATTCCCTTTGGCGCCATGGTCGCCGAACGGCTGGCTTTGCCGATGACCTATGTGCGCAAGAAACCCAAGGGGTATGGCCGCAATGCCCGTATCGAAGGTGTGATGACCGAAGGGCAGCGCGTGATCCTTGTTGAAGATCTGACCACCGATGGTGGCTCCAAACTATCATTCGTCGATGCGATCCGCGAGACAGGAGCCACATGTTCCGCCACAGCCGTCATCTTCTACTACGGCATTTTCGAGGGCGTCGAGAAGACATTGGCAGATCACGGCGTGCAGTTGATTTCGCTCTGCACATGGTGGGATGTGCTGGCTGAGGCTAAGGCGCGCGGTGCCTATGACGCTGGGACATTGGATGCGGTTGAAGCCTATCTCAAAGACCCCGCTGGCTGGACGCCCGCCTGATTTTCTTTTCCACAGCTGTGTACAAAAGTGGCGGAACTCTCGGCTCATGCGGTGGCAGATAGCAGGCCGCCCACCACATATTGATTGAATCGGGGGCTTCGGCGATACTGCGGCAAGTTATCCGACGTTATCCACAGACTTCGGACTGGCCCCGTCCGCCGGGCGCCTGCTAAGAGCCACCCCAGGAAACAGGTGAGCAACAATGAACGAAATAACAGCATTCAATGCGACTGGCGCCGCAGAGGCCGACGCCGACACAATGCCACATTCGATCGAGGCCGAGCAGCAGCTTCTGGGCGCCATTCTCACCAATAATGATGTCTTTGATCGGGTCGCCTCGATCATTGGCCCCAAGCATTTCTATGATCCCGTGCACGCACGTATTTTCGAGACTGCCGCCAGCCGGATCGGACGGAATATGCTGGCCAGCCCTGTGACGCTCAAGACCTTCATGGAAGACGACGAAGGACTTAAGGAACTGGGCGGACCGCCCTATCTGGCGCGTCTGGCGGGTGCGGCGATCTCGGCCTTTGCGGCCCGCGACTATGCCCAGATGATCTATGATCTGGCGACACGGCGCGAGTTGATCAAGCTGGGCCGCGATATCACCGACAAGGCCGCCAGAGTGGATGTCGACCACGAGCCCAAAGAACAGATCGTTGAGGCGGAACAGGCACTCTATTCACTGGCCGAACAGGGTGTTTCGGAGAAAGGGTTCCAGTCTTTTCTGGCTGCCGTCACCGAGGCCGTGAATGTTGCAAACACCGCCTACCAGCGCGACGGCGGATTGGCGGGCATTTCGACCGGCCTGACGGATATGGACAAGAAGCTGGGTGGCTTGCACAAATCCGACCTGCTGATCCTTGCGGGCCGTCCTTCGATGGGGAAAACCTCGCTTGCGACCAACATCGCCTTCAATATCGCCAAGGCCTATCGCAAGGGAAAGTTACAGGACGGCAGCGAAGGGGCCATTGATGGCGGCGTCGTCGGCTTTTTCTCGCTCGAAATGAGCGCCGAGCAGTTGGCAGGCCGGATTCTGGCCGAAGCATCAGAGATTTCGTCACATAAAATCCGTCAGGGTGACATGACCGAAAGCGAATTCCGGCGCTTTGTCGATGCCGCAAAGCAATTGGAATCCTGCCCGCTCTATATCGATGATACGGCGGCGATCCCGATCTCGCAGCTTGCCGCCCGCGCACGGCGGCTGAAGCGGACCCATGGCCTGGATGTGCTGATCGTGGACTATCTGCAACTGGTACGCGGTACCTCTGACAACCGTGTGCAGGAGATTGGCGAGATTTCGATGGGCCTCAAGGCGATTGCCAAGGAACTGAATATCCCTGTGATCGCCTTGTCGCAGCTGTCGCGTCAGGTTGAGAGCCGTGAAGACAAGCGCCCGCAACTTTCGGACCTGCGCGAATCCGGTTCAATCGAACAAGACGCGGACGTCGTCATGTTCGTCTATCGCGGCGAATACTATGTCGAGCGTGAAAAACCTGACGACCACAACATAGAGGCCATCGCTGCGTGGCAGGAAAAGATGTCGAGCCTGCACGGCAAAGCCGAAGTGATTGTGGGCAAACAGCGCCACGGCCCCATTGGGACTGTCGAGCTGTCGTTTACGGCTGAATTCACCCGCTTTGGCAATCTTGCAAAGCCATGGCAGCAGGGTGACGACCAGCAATTCTAGCACCGGTGCCGGTCTGGTTGTGAATGACCCGCCGCTGCCCTGCACCGGCTTTGGCCGTCTGCGCGCTGCAAATCGCTTGCCCCGACTGCACGCGCCTGCCAAAAGAGCGCTATGAGTACCGGACGCCTGATCATTGACCTTGACGCTGTCGTCGCCAACTGGCGGGCGCTGGATGCGATGACTGAATGCAGGACCGCCGCGGTCGTTAAGGCCAATGGCTATGGGCTGGGTGCGGCGACTGTCGCGAAGGCGCTTTTCAAGGCGGGCGTGCGCCAGTTCTTTGTCGCTGTGGCCGAAGAAGCCGCCCCGATCCGCGAAGAGCTGGGGCCAAAACCCGAAATCTGCGTGTTTTCCGGCCATATGGCAGGTGATACCACAATGATCCGCGATATGGGCCTCACGCCGATGCTTAATTCGGTCGAGCAACTGACGCATCACTTCGAAACACTGCCGGGCCATCCGTTTGGCATCCAACTTGATACCGGGATGAACCGTCTGGGCATGGAAATGCAGGAATGGGCAGCGGTCGCGGAACTGGCGCTGGCGCAAAACCCGCGCCTTGTGATGTCGCATCTGGCCTGCGCGGACGAACCCGATCACCCGATGAACCCCTACCAGCTGGCGCAGTTCAAGAAGATGACCGACGGCATTGAGGTGCCCCGTTCGCTGGCCGCAACGGGGGGGATTCTGCTGGGTCCTGACTATCACTTTGATCTGACCCGCCCCGGCATCGGGCTTTATGGCGGGCTGCCCTTTGCGCAGGCAACCCCGGTCATTGAACTGGATCTGCCTGTCGTGCAGATCCGCGACGTCGCCGAAGGCGAGGTCGTGGGCTACGGCAATAGCTGGCAGGCACAGCGCCCGTCGCGGATCGCGACTGTATCGGGTGGCTATGCTGACGGGATCACACGCATCCTGTCTGACAGGGCGACGCTCTATCATGGTGACACGCCCTGTCCGCTGGTGGGCCGTGTGTCGATGGATCTTCTGACAATCGACGTCACGGATGTCACCGAGACGCCAAAGAAACTTTCACTCATTGGCCCACGGCAAAGCATTGACGATCTCGCACGGGCTGCGAACACAATCGGGTATGAGATATTGACCCAGCTTGGCGGGCGCTATGCGCGCAAGACTTTTGGCAAGTAGACGATCAAAAAGAACGAAGTTCGTACGATAATTATATGAAATAGATAGGTTTTATATTGCTGAATATCCTGCGCATTGCCAATCTTTCACTTCTTGCTCTCTTCCCGATCGCCTGGTTTGCACCCCTGATGCGCGCGGGCCTTCTGCCTATCTTTGGCCTGAGCGAAATTAGCGTCATCTCGGGTATGCAGGCGCTTTGGGATAGCGATGTGGCGCTGGCGCTGCTTGTGACGGCATTTGCGCTTTTCGCGCCGTACCTCAAAACGATCGGGCTGGCCTTGGTGCATTTTGATCTGCTGAAGGACAAAACACTGCCTGTCCTGTCATGGATCGGCAAACTGGCGATGGCAGATGTCTTTCTGATCGCGCTTTATATTGTGCTGTTCAAAGGGGTCGGCATCGGCAAGGTCGAAACCGGATGGGGGCTTTATTTGTTTACCGCCTGCATCTTGGCTTCCATTGTGATTTCGGCGCTGACACCGCAAGCCAAGGCAAAAGCCTAACCGGTCATTGCCAACGTTCACCTTTTGGTCCAAAAGGTGAACATGGCCAAAGATTTTTCTTTCTTCTGCTCTGAATGCGGCGCGTCATTTCGCAAGTGGTCGGGGCAATGCGATGCCTGTCAGGCATGGAACACGATCAGCGAGTCCAAGGCACTGTCCAGCGGCCCCAAGGGCAAATCCCTTGGCGCTTTGCGCGGCAAGGCGATCCCGCTGACCGATCTTGAAACGCAGGAACAAGAGCCACCACGCACCGAAGCGGGCGTGGGCGAGTTGGACCGCGTATTGGGCGGTGGCCTGGTCAAGGCATCTGCCCTTTTGGTGGGCGGAGATCCGGGCATCGGCAAGTCCACACTGCTGTTGCAGGCAGCGGCAAGGTTTGCCCGCAATGGCCTGAAAGTGATCTATATTTCTGGTGAGGAATCGAACGCGCAGGTGCAGATGCGCGCCCGCCGTCTGGGGCTTGAGAAAAGCCCTGTGATGCTCGCCTCGGAAACCAACCTACGGGATATTCTGACGACGCTCGAAGTTGAAAAGCCTGATCTGGCAATCATCGATTCCATCCAGACGATGTGGGCCGATAATGTCGACAGCGCCCCGGGCAGCGTATCACAGGTGCGCTCATCCGCGCATGAACTGACGACATTCGCCAAACGCAACGGCATGGCGGTGGTCATGGTCGGCCATGTCACCAAGGAAGGCGCGATCGCGGGCCCGCGCGTTGTGGAACACATGGTCGATACCGTGCTCTATTTCGAAGGCGAGCGCGGCCATCAGTTCCGAATTCTGCGGTCGGTCAAGAACCGCTTTGGCCCTGCCGATGAAATCGGCGTCTTTGAAATGACGGGCAAGGGGCTGGCCGAGGTCAAGAACCCGTCGGCGCTTTTTCTATCCGAACGTGGCACCCCCGCCCCCGGTTCGGTCGTCTTTGCGGGCATTGAAGGCTCGCGCCCGATGCTATGCGAGATCCAGGCACTTGTGGCACCTTCGCCACACAGCCAGCCTCGCCGATCCGTGGTCGGATGGGATGGCGGACGGCTTGCCATGATCCTTGCAGTGCTTGAATCGCGCTGCGGGACAGCCTTCACCGGATTGGACGTTTACCTCAATGTAGCAGGGGGTTTGCGCATCTCGGAGCCGGGTGCCGACCTTGCCGTGGCCGCAGCTTTGGTGTCCGCGCGTGAAGATGCCGCCCTGCCCGCCGAGGCCGTCGTCTTTGGTGAAATCAGCCTCTCGGGTGCACTGCGTCCCGTGGTTCAGACCGAAAATAGATTGAAAGAGGCGCAAAAACTTGGTTTTACAACTGCGATACTGCCACGACAGGCCAAACAGCCGCATGTGGATGGCTTGGGTCAACGGCATGCCGATGATCTGGCCGGATTTGTAGAAGAAGTTTTCGGCGCAAGGTAGCGTCAACCGCAGGAGACGGACCATGGAAGGTTTTACACTCGTTGACGCTGGCGTCGCGATCATTGTTTTGCTGTCAGGCGTTCTGGCCTACAGCCGCGGATTCGTGCGCGAGGCGATGGCCATCGCCGGCTGGATTGGTGCCACGATCATCGCCTTCATCTTTGCCGATCAGGTTGAACCGCTTGTCCGTCAGGTCCCGATTTTGGGAGATTTCATAGGGGATAGCTGTGAACTGGCGATCATCGCGGCTTTTGCGGCCGTGTTTGCCGTGGCGCTTGTCGTTGTTTCCATCTTCACACCGCTCTTTTCCAGCGTCATCCAGCGTTCCGCGCTTGGCGGTGTTGACCAAGGGCTTGGCTTCTTCTTCGGCGTCCTGCGGGGCATCCTCCTGGTTGCTGTTGCCTTCTTCGTCTACGACACAATTTTCGCCACCCAACAATTGGCGTTGATCGACGACAGCCGCTCGGCACAGGTATTTGCCCAGCTCACCGGCCAGATTGAAGAGCAGAACCCCGAACAGGCCCTCGGCTGGATCACCGAACAGTACCAGCAGCTTGTCGGCAACTGCGGCGCACCAGCGCAATAGTCACACAGCCAGCATTCAATGCGGCCGCGGCGCAAGAGCACCGCGGCCTTTTTTATAGAAAGCCCCGCTGTTAACGGTGGAAGCTGCCTTTCAGGGTACTCTTTTATGATCCATCCGTGACACGCGCCGCCGGACCCACTAAGACGGGGGAAGACCCTGCAAACGGATTCGGAGCTGCCCCCTTGTCCACCTCGATGCCCCCCGCCCATCCCTTTGACGATGACAAACTGCGGGAGGAATGCGGCGTCTTCGGCGTTGTCGGCGTCACCGATGCTTCCAACTTTGTCGCCCTTGGCCTGCACGCCCTGCAACACCGCGGGCAAGAAGCGGGCGGGATCGTGACCCACGCCCCGGAAACCGGCTTTAACCAGCAGCGGCGGATGGGATTGGTACGCGACAACTTTACCTCGGCGGCAATGATGGAACGTTTGCCGGGCACCATCGGGATCGGCCATGTGCGCTATTCGACAGCCGGATCCAAAGGCCAGACAGCGATGCGCGATGTGCAGCCGTTCTTTGGTGAGTTTGCAATGGGTGGTGCGGCGATTGCCCATAACGGCAACATCACAAATGCGCTTTCGCTGCGGCGCGAACTGATCGAACGCGGTTCGATCTTTCAAAGTTCGTCTGACAGTGAATGTATTATCCACCTTATGGCACGCTCCATGGGCCGCACGATCCCCGACCGCATGGAAGAAGCGCTGCGCAAGGTCGAGGGCGCGTTCTCTATCGTCGCCATGACACGGACCAAGCTAATCGGCTGCCGCGACCCGCTGGGTGTACGCCCGCTGGTGCTGGGCAAGATCGGCGAAGGCTGGGCACTGGCATCCGAGACTTGCGCGCTGGATATCATCGGGGCCGACTTTGTGCGTGAAATCGAGCCGGGCGAGATGGTTGTGATCACTGAGAAAGGCGTGGCAAGCCACTTTCCTTTCCGTCCCAACCGCGCCCGTTTCTGCATCTTCGAACACGTCTATTTCAGCCGCCCTGACAGTATCTTGGGCGGACGATCCGTCTATGAAACCCGCGAGAACATCGGGCGTGAACTGGCCAAGGAAGCGCCGGTCGAAGCAGATCTGGTTTGCCCTGTTCCTGACAGCGGCACGCCTGCGGCGATCGGTTATTCTCTGGAATCCGGCATCCCCTACGCGATGGGGATCATCCGTAACCAGTATATGGGGCGCACCTTTATCGAGCCGACGGAAAGCATCCGTAACATGGGTGTCCGGCTCAAGCTCAACGTCAATCGGGCCTTGATCGCAGGCAAGCGCGTGATCCTTGTCGATGACAGTGTGGTGCGCGGCACGACCAGCCGCAAAATCAAGGAGATGATCCTTGATGCCGGTGCCAAGGAAGTGCACTTCCGGATTGCATCACCCCCGACCGCATGGCCCTGTTTCTACGGCGTGGATACACCGCAGCGCGAAAAGCTGCTGGCGGCAACCATGTCAGAGGAAGAAATGTGCAAGCATCTTGCTGTCGATAGTCTCAAATTCATTTCGCTTGACGGGCTTTACCGCGCGGTTGGCGTTGCGGGTGGACGTGACCCGGACGCACCCGCCTATTGCGACGCCTGTTTCTCGGGGGAATATCCGGTGGCACCGTCAGACATGATCGAACAGGGTTTTCAGGCCAAGACCGCAGCAGAATAGCGCAGCCCTGCCGTTAACACCAATGTGAACGGATTTCAGCAGCTTCGCGCGCATGTTTCGGCGTCAAAGCGGCAGAGCCCCCTTTTGCTTTGCCCCATTCTCTGACAAGAGCACGCGAACGAAATAAATCGACCCAGTCTTTAAGAATGTCAGACGAAACAACCGATAACGGCCTTGCCGGCGTCAAGGCCACGACACCCGACGCTCTGGATTTGTATGCGCTTGCCGTTATCGGCGTGATGGATGCCCATGACGGCACATCAGCCCTGCTACGGTCATCGCGCGGGCAGGTCGCGCGCGTCCATGTCGGCGATGAAGCTTTTGGTGTGCGTATTACAGCCATCGGCGACAATCAGGTGTTGTTGACCGACCGCTGGGGGCGCACGCAATCTCTGGTGCTGCCACAAAGCTAGCACTTGACCTCACGGCCTGTTCGGCACATCACGCGGCCTATGACAAAAACCGCACTCATCACCGGCGCATCACGCGGCCTCGGGGCTGCGCTTGCAAAGGCTCTCGCGCCCACCCATCACATCATCGCTGTCGGCAAGACGGTCGGTGCTTTGGAAGAACTGGATGATGCCATACAGGCAGCAGGCGGCCAAGCGACGCTTGCCCCCATGGATATCAGCATCGATGAAGCCATGCAGCAGCTTTGCCGTGGCATCTATGACCGCTGGGGCCACCTTGACTTGTGGCTGCATACGGCCATTCATGCCGCCCCCTTGGCCCCTGCCGGCCACATCGGGCCCAAAGACCTTGCCAAGTCGATGACGGTCAACATCGAGGCCACATCACGTCTGATTGCCTATGTCAGCCCGTTGCTGGGCCAGAGCGGTCAGGCCGTCTTCTTTGATGATCCGCGCGGGGGCGCACAGTTCTTTGGCGCCTACGGGGCCACCAAAGGGGCACAGATCGCCCTCGCCCGCAGTTGGGCCGCAGAGAGCGCAAAGACAGGACCGAAAGTGAAAATCCTGTCGCCCGCGCCGATGCCAACGGCCACCCGCGCCCGGTTTTACCCCGGCGAGGATCGCGCCGCCTTGACTGATCCCGCGGCCGAGGCTGCCAGACTGTTGCCGATGATCCTCGACTAGGGGTATCAGCACCGGTACCGGATGCCGCGACTTGCCGCCCAGCGTTTCTGCGCATAGGAACAGATCATAAGCAAAGGGGCGGCTTTATGCGGATTTTGATCACCAATGATGACGGCATCAACGCGCCCGGTTTGCGCGTGCTGACGGATATCGCGCAAGATGTCGCCGGACCTGAAGGCGAGGTCTGGACAGTGGCCCCTGCCTTTGAGCAGTCGGGTGTCGGCCATTGCATCAGCTATACACATCCAACGATGATCGCCGAACTGGGGCCACGCCGTTTTGCGGCAGAAGGGTCGCCTGCGGATTGTGTGATCGCGGGCCTCTATGATGTGCTCAAGGACAATCCGCCCGACCTTATCCTGTCAGGCGTCAACCGCGGCAACAACGCTGCGGAAAATACGCTTTATTCCGGCACCATCGGCGCCTGTATCGAAGGCGCGCTGCAGGGAGTGCGTGCGATTGCGCTGTCGCAGTTCTATGGCATGGACAACAAGGACCTTGAAGACCCGTTCGAGGCCGCGGCCGCTTATGGCGCGGAAACTGTGCGCACCTTATTGAATGAAACGCTTTGGGACGATGCGCATTACAAGGTGTTCTACAACGTGAATTTCCCGCCTGTCCCTGCCGCGGCGGTGAAAGGCATGGCGGCAACGACACAGGGCTTTCGCCTGAACACCCGCTTTCGCGCCGAGGCGCAGATGTCCCCCACAGGGCGCAAGTTTATGTGGGTCCGTGGTGGCCCGCAACATGAACCCACCGCACCGGGGACCGATGCCGCAGCGAACCTTGACGGCTATGTGTCGATCACGCCGATGCGGGTGGACCTGACAGATTACGAGATGGTGGACAGATTGAAGGACGCGCTCAAGTGACCTTTGATGCGGCAACGAAGATGCAATTCCTCTATGCCCTGCGCAGCAAGGGCGTGACCGACACCCGCGTTCTGACTGCCATGGAACAGGTCGACCGCGCCGATTACGTCAAAGGCACCTTTGCCGACCGCGCCTATGAGGACATGCCGCTGCCCATCGCCTGCGGGCAGACCATCAGCCAGCCCTCTGTGGTTGGTCTGATGACGCAGGCCCTGCAGATCAACCCGCGCGACAAGGTTCTCGAAGTGGGGACAGGCTCGGGCTATCAGGCTGCGATCCTCAGCAAACTGGCCCGCCGCGTCTATACCGTAGACCGCTACCGCCGTCTGGTGCAGGCCGCCCGCGCGGTGTTCGAGGCCAATGACATCACCAATATCACCACCTTTACCGCCGACGGTAGCCACGGGTTTGCCGAACAGGCCCCCTTTGACCGTATCCTGCTGACCGCCGCAGCGGAAGATCCACCCGGCCCCCTGCTGGCCCAGTTGCGGGTGGGCGGGATCATGGTTTTGCCGGTCGGACAGTCGGATGCGGTGCAAAGCCTGATCCGCGTCACACGCACGGAAACCGGTCTGGAATATGATGAATTACGTGCCGTGCGGTTTGTCCCCTTGCTAGAAGGGCTCGGACAAGAGTAAACTACCCCAAAATATAGTACGTCTCCATAGATAAGGGGCGACTTGGCAAAGGAGCGGTAGGATGGCAAACAGGCATTTCCCTGTAAGGCGCGTCGTAATGACAGGTGTGGCACTGGTCGCACTGGCGGCATGTGAAGACTTTGACTTCGATTTGCGCGACATGGGCAACGGGTTTGATACATCCTCAGCGGTGCAAACACTTCCCGGGCGGCCGCGCCCCGATGATCGCGGCGTGATTTCTTACCCCAATTATCAGGTTGTCGTCGCCCGCCGCGACGACACAATTCGTGGTATCGCGATCCGGCTGGGTCTCGATGCTAACGAACTGGCTGACTACAACGGCATCGGGCCGGATGTGATCCTGCGCCGAGACGAGATTATCGCCCTGCCCTCGCGCGTCACGGAACCTTCGCCTGCCACCGGCGCGATCGGCACCGGACCTATCCAGCCGCTTGACGTGACAGCTGTCGCCACGACGGCACTGGACCGCGCCGATGCGGCAGGCACGGTCGAAACCGCTACCCCGGCGGCACCTGCGCCCGCAGCGCCGGTCGTGCGCGGCAACGAACCGATCCGCCATCAGGTCAAACGCGGTGAGACTGTGTTCTCGATCTCGCGCCTTTACAACGTGCCTGTGACAAACATCGCCGAATGGAACGGGCTTGATGCAGAATTCACGATCCGCGAGGGCCAGTACCTGCTGGTGCCTCAAGGCGGCACGGCCCCTACGCCAACAGCCGCGGCCGATGTCACTGCGCCGGGGGATGGCTCGGCAACGCCAGTGCCGCCCAGTGCGGCCCTGCCATTGCCAACCGAAGCGGCGGCAGCGCCTGTTGCCGCGGTCGCGCCCGAAGCTCCTGATCTTGGCACATCTGCCGTAGAACCGGCCAGCAGCGGCGGACGGTTCTTGATGCCGGTACAGGGTGCGATTATCCGTGACTATGCCCCCGGTTCGAATGAAGGTATCGACATTGGCGTTCCTGCAGGTACCGAGGTGAAAGCCGCAGGGTCCGGCTCAGTCGCCGCAGTCACCACAGACACCAGCGGCGGCGCGATCGTCGTTCTGAAACACAGTGATGGTCTGCTGACAGTCTATACCCAGATGGACGCGCTGGCCGTTGAAAAGAACGACAGTGTTTCGCGGGGCCAGACAATCGGCAAAGTGCGGAACGCCGATCCCAGCTTCCTGCACTTTGAGGTGCGCCGCGGCTTGCAAAGCCTCGATCCGAACGACTTTCTCCAGTAGGCACCGCGCACGAAAGGTGGTTCAAGACCCGCCTTACGACAGTGTCACACCGCGCCTGCCGGCCAGATCAGTAAAATACTGCCATGCGACACGGCCCGAACGGCTGCCCCGTGTCGCCTGCCACTCGATTGCTTCGGCACGCAGGGTGGCATCGTCAATTTCGACCCCGTAAGCATCGCAGTATCCTCGGATCATCGCGAGGTATTCATCCTGATCGCAAGGGTGAAAGCCCAGCCAAAGGCCAAAGCGATCTGACAGCGACACTTTCTCCTCAACCGCCTCGGATGGCGTAATCGCAGAAGAGCGCTCATTCTCGATCATATCGCGTGGCATCAGGTGGCGGCGGTTGGAGGTTGCATAAAGCACGACATTCTCGGGGCGCCCCTCGATCCCGCCATCCAGCACGGCCTTTAGGGACTTGTAGTGCGCATCATCGTGGCCAAAGGACAGATCATCGCAGAACAGGATGAACCGTTCTTGCGCACCGCGCAGCAGGTTCAGGCAACGTCCGATCGTCGGCAGGTCCTCGCGCTGGACCTCGACAATCTTCAGAGTTGGATAATCAGCATTCACTGCGCCATGTATCGCTTTGACAAGGCTGGATTTTCCCATTCCACGCGCACCCCACAGCAAGGCATTGTTCGCAGGCAAACCCGCCGCAAACTGCGTGGTATTCGCCAGCAGCGTATCGCGTGAACGGTCCACCCCGACCAACAAATCCACCGCCACGCGGTTCACCCGTGCAACAGGGGCCAACCGGTCAGGATCGGCATGCCAGACAAAGGCCGAAGCCGCGCCAAAATCCGGCGCATCCCCCGGGGCGGGGCTCAGACGCTCCAAGGCTGCGGCAATGCGGTGCAATGCCTTCTTGCTCACGCCTTGGGGTCCCCGGCATCGGCAGCATCTGCTGCGGCTTCACCTGCGCTGACGTCGTCATCGTCAATGTCAAAAAGGCTTTCATCCTCACCGATGATACCCTCGGCACGGGCGGCGCGGTCTTTCTTGCGTTCGACAGCCGCAACAAGATGGATCGAGATTTCATACAGCCCGTAAACCACCACAAAAAGGATGATCTGCGTGGTGACATCCGGCGGTGTGACGAGGGCCGCAACGATCAGGATGCCGACAACCGCGTATTTGCGGGTGCCGCGCAGGCCACGTGAACTGGCCAGCCCCGCAGACCCCATCAAGGTCAAAAGCACCGGCAGTTGGAAACAGACCCCGAAGGCCACGATCATCTTGAGCGTGATATCAAGCGTTTCGTTCACCTTGCCGTTAAAGACAATATCAACACCTTCTGATGTCGCCGGAGCCACGCTGGGCAGTGCCAGCCCCCCTGCAGTACCAGGCAAGAGTTCGGAACCGGGCGGCGGCACCGCGCTGGCCATGATCGCCGAGACAAAGGATGGCAGGTCAGCAAACCCGAGGAAAAACGCCATCGCCAATGGCACAACGACGTAATGCGCGAAAGCCGCGCCGATCAGGAACAGCACCGGAGACGCGATCAGAAACGGCAGGAAGGCGTTCTTTTCATTGCGGTAAAGGCCGGGCGCCACAAAGCGCCAAAGCTGATAGGCTATTACCGGAAAAGAGATCGTCAGACCACCGACAACAGAAATACGGATCAGGGTAAAGAAGTATTCTTGCGGGGCCGTATACTGCATCACCGGGTTCGGGTTGCCCAGATCACGCATGGTCCTTTCAATCGGACCGAGAAGGAAATCAAGCAACATCCCACCGAAGGAAAAACAGATGATCATGCCAACAAGAAAGGCCATGACAGAATAGATCAGCCGCGAACGCAGCTCTGCAAGGTGTTCAAGCAAAGGGGCCGAGCTGTCTTCTATGTCGTCTTGCGCGCTCATGGTTTTGCCTCGGGCGCAGGGCTTTCAGGGGGCGCTGTTTCCTCTGCTTTCGCGGCGGATTGTTCCGCTTTCGCAGCAGCTTCTTCCGCTTCGCGGGCTTTGCGCGCGATGGCGGCATCTCCCATCGCCTTGCTCATTTTTTCTTTTGCGGCCTGACGTTCCGCCGAAAGCTGAGTCGTTGCAGGCCCCTTTGTCACGCCCGTCGCTTCCTTGATCTTGTCGGTTCCGAACTTTTTGGGATTGGCGGCGGCGTTGAGGGTTTTTGTCACTTCGCTCATCCCGGCCTGATCAGCAGCCTGATTCATGGCATTCGTGAATTCGCGCGCCATCATCCGCGCCTTGCCGGTCATCTGCCCCATGGTCCGGAACAGCCCCGGCAAATCCTTCGGGCCGATCACAATCAGCGCCACGATGCCGACAACCATCATTTCGCTCCAACCAAGGCCAAACATCAGGCGCGGTCCTTTCGCTCAGGCAAAGTGCTTAGACTTTGTCTTTGTCTTCGGCAGGGGTGACGTCTTTGGCCTCGGCCATGCCGTCTTCGATTTCCTTTTTGCCGTCATCAACACCTTTCTTGAAGGCTGTGATACCCTTGCCGACTTCACCCATCAGGCTGGAAATCTTGCCCCGGCCGAACAGGACCAGAACCACAACGGCGATCAATAGAAGACCGGGAAGGCCGATATTGTTGAGCATGTCTTTTCTCCTATGGCGGGCGCGCGGCCTCGCGTCGATGAACTCTCTGCTCAGACAAATAGGCCCGGATGTGCGACAAGGGAAGCGCGAAGTGCCTGTTTTGGGCGCTCCAACACCCTTTTTTGCAAGGGTTTTCAGAATTTGGTGACAAAAACTTGTCAGTTGTCAGAAAATTGACAAAACTCGCCGGAAAGAAAGGGAATCACATGCGCCGCGCCGACCGCCTGATGCAGCTTGTTCAGATCTTGCGCGATGGCGCGCTTCACCGCGCTGCCGATCTGGCGCAAGCAACAGATGTGTCGCTGCGCACGATCTATCGCGACATGGAAACGCTGGCGGCCTCCGGTGTCCCGATCGAAGGCGAACGCGGGATCGGCTATCGCGTCACTGCCGCAATCACCCTGCCCCCGCTCAACCTGACAATGACAGAAATGGAGGCCCTGCATCTGGGGCTGAGTGCCGTGCGTCACAGCGACGACGCCGAGTTGTCCGCCGCGGCCCGCGCCCTTGCCGACAAACTGGATGCCGTCATGCCCGAGGACCGGAGCCGCGCGCCCAGCGGTTATGGTTTCGCAATCTATCCGTTTGCCGATGCCGCCCGCGGTTTTCAGCACCTGCCCATGCTCCGGCAAGCGGTGCGCACGCGCCAGAAAGTAGAGCTTGTCATGCAGGATACAAAACGCACCGTTCGTCCGTTGCAGCTTGATTATTGGGGGCGTCTTTGGACTTGCGTGGTCTGGTGTGAAACGATCAACGGGTTTGATGAAATCCGTGTTGACCAGATCACCAGCCAGCGGATCTTGCCCAGCCTTTTTGTCGATGAGGCAGGCAAGGGGCTGGCAGACTACAACCGGCAGAAAGGCGAAAGCCACGCGGCCGTATCAACCAAAGGCCGGAAATAGGCCATCATCCGCATCGGTTCCGTTGCTTCGTCAGCCCATGGTGCCACCCCATGCAAGAGATGCCGGTGCAACAACACTGCCTGCCCTGGCGCCGCCCTGATTTCGACGCGTGCACATGTGGCGAATACGTCTTGGCGCGCGGCCTTGTAGATGTCCGTGACATCAACATCACCCCAAGCCGCGGGGGGCAAACCCGCAAAGGCACGCCCAAACGCCGCCTGCATTATCCTGTGGCTCCCTTGCCAGACGACAAGCGGGCTGGCGCTGGCCTCGTTCAGCGGGAACCCCAGTATGAAGCTGTGTGGCTCGCGCAGATGCCTGCGCTTGTCGGGCCCCTCGGGCAAAAGCCCGTCCACATGTGCAGCGTCGCGGTTTCTGCGAAAACGGTGTGCGGCGTCGGATTCGCCTTCATCTTGTTGCGGGTAGCGGGGAAAAACGACGGACAGCTGGGCACGGTGCCATGCAGACGGCGCATCAACATACGCGCGCCATGCACCTGCCAAAGGGACACCATTCACACGGCCATCAGGGGCATTCGGCAATGCATCAACACCGACAAACCAAGTCCCTCCATGGCGGCGTTCTCCGCCTTGCGCCAAGACCTGCTTACCGAGGTTGCCTGCTTGCACGGCCCATGCTGCCACATCAGGGTCATGCCCGAAGATGACGTACCCGTCTTCAGACAGCCTCTCTTCTACCATCCCAGCGCTTTGCGCAGCATGTTCAGGGCAACCAGCAGCAGAAACAGTCCAAACACCCGCTTCAGCGGCTTCGGGTCCATTCTATGGGCCAGAGCCGCACCCCAAGGTGCGGTCACAAGTGTCATGGCGACAACCAGCCCGAAGGCCAGAAAATTCACGGCACCCAATGTAAAGGGGGGGGCCACGGCGATATCCACAAACAGAAAGCCGATGACCGACGGGACTGCAATGATCACACCGAAACCCGCCGCCGTCGCCACGGCACGATGGATCGGCACACCGTAGAGCGTCATGATCGGGACGCCGAATGAGCCGCCGCCAATGCCCATCAGCACAGACAGGAAGCCCACTATGGGCGACAGGGCCGCGCGCAAAAGACCGCGCGGCATCTCGGAGCCCAGTCGCCACTGGACGCGGCCAAAGACCATGTAGATGCCCACGCTGATGCCCAAAATGCCGAAAATGGCCTGCAAAATCTCGGACCGCAGCGCGGATGCGACCAACACGCCCACCGTTGCGCCCGCGGCAATGCCGATGACCCACCCCTTGAGGATGGACCAGTCAACCGCCCCTTTCTTGTGATGCGCAGAGACAGACCGCAGTGACGTGACTATGATTGTCGCAAGCGAAGTTGCCAGACAAATCTGCATCAGCTGCGGGCTGTCAAACCCGAGTGCGCTGAACACGTAGAAAAAGCCCGGCACAAGGACGATACCACCCCCGACGCCCAAAAGCCCCGCCAGAACCCCCGCAAACGCACCAAGCGCCAAAAGCACGGCGGCCATCATGGCCAGCAACATCATGTCTTCCATTTCGCGTGCCCCTAAGCTGCCAGCTGCGTGACATGGTCCAGCGCTGCCAGCACCACTTCCGGTCCGGCACCATCGGCATGGGCATTCTCAGACAAATGCCTGCGCCAGCCCCGTGCCCCCGGACGCCCCTGAAACAGCCCCAACATATGACGTGTGACTTGCCCCAACCGGCCACCCTGCGCAAGGTGTTCTGTGATATAGGGCAGCATCAGGTGCACCACGTCTTCTGCGTTGCGCCCCAGCGGATCACCGTAAATACGAGCATCCGCTTCCAGCAGTATCTCTGACGGCGTATGATAGGCAGCGCGTCCGATCATCACCCCGTCAAGACCACGCGCCAGAAACCTCTCTGCCGCATCAAGTGAACCGATGCCGCCGTTAACCGTCAGGTGAAGATGGGGAAACAAACCCTTCATTTCCATCACTAAATCGTAATCCAAAGGGGGAATGTCCCGGTTTGCCTTGGGCGACAGGCCCTGAAGCCATGCCTTGCGCGCATGCACCGAAAACCGGTCCACACCAGCGGCAGAAACCCGCGCCAGAAAGTCGGGCAGT
The DNA here is from genome assembly GCA_964614205.1 of uncultured Loktanella sp. Classification (GTDB taxonomy): domain Bacteria; phylum Pseudomonadota; class Alphaproteobacteria; order Rhodobacterales; family Rhodobacteraceae; genus Yoonia. The sequence continues at coordinate 34,347 of CAZTKF010000009.1, forward strand.
ACATGGGCGGGGTCCTGATCATCAACGCCGATCCGGCATTTGACGGTGACAGGCACATTTGCAGCAGAAATCATCGCAGCCACACAATCGGCCACCAGCGCGGGATTTTCCATAAGGATCGCGCCAAAACTGCCCGATTGAACCCGGTCCGACGGGCAGCCGCAGTTCAGGTTGATCTCGTCATAGCCAAAGCCTTCGGCAATCCGCGCGGCCTCTGCCAGTTGCGCGGGGTCCGATCCCCCCAGTTGGAGCGCAACAGGGTGTTCTGCCGCATCAAACCCGAGCAGGCGATCACGGTCGCCATGAATGACCGCAGGCGCAGTAACCATTTCGGTATAGAGCAGCGTATGGCGCGACATCAGGCGATGCAGATAGCGGCAATGCCTGTCCGTCCAATCCATCATCGGCGCGACGGACAACCTTGCATGGTTGCAAAGATCTGCCTTTGTTGCGTTTTTCAGAGCAGTTTGCACAGTTTCGATTGTCCGTGTTGTTAAAGACCTGGCGCGATCCCACCTCTGCCGCTCCGGTCACGCTGAAAAGGTCTCTCCTCACAGCAAAAAGATGGCTCAATCGCCTATTTCGCACGGATCGCCATCAAAAGAAAAGGAAAATGCCCTGCCACGCAGCATCCGCCGACCGGACCCGCGGCGTGCAGCCGTTTGCAAAGGCCCCTTGGGGCATCCTGACCAGCCTGCATTGATCATAATCAATCTGTGGTGGTCCTGCACCTGTCAAAGAGAGAGGGTGTACCGGCACAAGGCAAGGTGGGCTCCGGGCCAGGTGTCGTTAGAGACTGGGAGAAACGGATTGAAAAAGACGCCGGTATCCGCTGCGAAGCCGCAACCTGCACGCCCCGATCGCCGCGATGTCGATCTGCCATGGAGTGCGCCGAAGCCCGGCCATGAAGATCCAGCCGCCCCATCCCTTGTGCAGGCCATCCTGCACAGCGAGGAATACAGACTGGCCGACGAGGACTTTGACTATCTGCGCAGCGACGACACCCGCGGCGTCAGGCTTCAGTTGGACTATCTCAAGGCCCAGCAACTTCTTGAAAAACAGGATATCAAACACTCTGTCGTTGTCTTTGGCAGCACCCGTATCCCCGAGCCGAAGGCGGCAAAGCGCAAGGTTGACAAGCTGCGGGCTGAAATGCAGGGCCCGACACCCTCTCAGGAGACCGCCCATGCCCTGCAGATCGCGCAACGGATTCTGGACAAAAGCCGCTATTACGACGTCGCGCAGGAATTCGGACGCATCGTCGGGCAGATGGCAGGGGCGCATCCCGACAGACTCGTCCTGGTGACAGGCGGCGGGCCAGGCCTGATGGAGGCAGCCAACCGGGGGGCGCATGATGTCGATGCCGTTACTGTAGGGCTGAATATCACACTGCCGCATGAACAGTTCCCGAACCCCTATCTGACCCCCGGTCTGTGCTTCCGGTTTCATTATTTCGCCGTCAGAAAGCTGCATTTTCTTTTGCGGGCGCGGGCACTTGTCGTGTTTCCCGGTGGCTTCGGCACGATGGACGAACTTTTTGAAACGCTGACGCTGATCCAGACACGCAAAATTGCACCCCTGCCGGTCATTCTTGTGGGTGAGCAATACTGGCGGCGCGTTTTTGACCCTGAGTTTCTGGTCGAAGAAGGCGTGATAGACCCCGAAGACCGCAACCTTTTCTGGTTTGCGGAAACCGCTCGGGAAATCTGGGACGACATCCAGCGCTGGTACGACTGTGCCGGCAAGACCATCACCGGATAGGAGGAACCATGCAGATTTCATTTCACGGAGCTGCCGGTGGTGTCACCGGCTCGTGCCACCTTGTCACAGCAGGCAATCTGCGGATTCTCGTCGATTGCGGTATGTTTCAGGGCAGCCACGAACTCCACGAAGACAATGCAGATGACTTTGGCTTTGATCCCTCCGCGATTGACGTCCTGCTATTGACGCATGCCCATCTGGATCACTGCGGCCGGATCCCGTTGCTGGTCAAACGCGGGTTCAGCGGAGAGATCATCTGCACCGCAGGGACACGCGATCTGGCGCGTCTGGTTCTGCTCGATTCCGCGCATCTGCATGAGGAAGAGGCCCGCCGCAGGACGCGGCACGCGAAACAAGGACACAAGTACCGGCCGCTCTTTGACACGTTGGACGTCATGAATACTTTTGACCAGTTCGGCCGCACCGCCCGCTATGGCCAGCCGATTGCTCTGAGCCCCAACGCAACAGCGACATACCATGATGCAGGCCACATTCTTGGCTCGGCCAGCATCATGCTCAGCGTGTCAGAGGATGGTCGCACACGCCGGATCCTGTTTTCGGGCGATATCGGCCCGACCGACAGACCCCTGCTCGATGACCCGCAACCTCCGGGGAACGCGGATATCATCGTGATGGAGACAACGTATGGCGACCGTGATCACAGGTCGCTCGACGCCTCGGTTGCCGAACTCCATGAGGCGATCCGCGACACCGACGCACGGGGCGGCAACGTGATTATCCCGACATTCGCGCTGGAACGGGCGCAAGAACTGCTCTTCTTCCTCAGAGAGGGCATGGCCCAAGGCGCGCTGCCACAAGACCTGAGTGTATTCCTCGACTCTCCCATGGCAATTTCGGCCACCAAAATCTTTCGAAGGCACCCCGATGCGATGAAATCGGAAATCGGGGCGATGATCCGGTCAGGCAAGGACCCGTTCAAGCTGCCCAATCTGAGTTTCACCCGAGATGCGTCGGATTCGATGCAGATCAATCGTCTGCGTGCAGGGGCTGTCATCATGGCAGGCTCGGGTATGTGTACCGGCGGGCGCGTCAGGCACCACCTGCGGCACAACCTGACGCGCAGCGAATGCAGCGTCATCTTTGTGGGGTTCGCCGCTGTCGGTACATTGGCGCGGATCATCATTGACGGCGCGACATCGGTAAAGCTCTTTGGCGATCAAATCCCGATCAAGGCCCGCATCCACACCATCAACGGCTTTTCGGCACATGCAGGCAAGGCAGAGTTGGTCGCGTGGCATCAAAAGAACCGCAGGCCCGACATTACCTTTCTTGTGCATGGCGAAGACGCGGCCAGAGAGGCTTTTGCCACGCAGATTACCGCGGATCGCGTCGAATGCCCTGCCCTGCACCAACGCTACGAAATCTGAAAGGTACCCAGCAAGAAAGGACAGCCCCATGACGGACTCTGACTATGTGGCCCACCTCGTGAACAAGATCGCAGAGGTCGACCAAAAGATCGCGCGCGCGCAATCCCGGCTTGAAACCGGCGAAGTCGCTGGCAGGTCCCGTGCACTGGCCGAACTGACTCAACTGCGCAACAGGCACGATGATCTGGTCAAACGGGTCGCGACTGCCAAGGCCAAAGGCGCAGATCACTGGGGCGCGCTGCACACCAGCTTCAAGGAAGAAGCGGATGCGCTGGCCGATACCCTTGAGAAGTGGTTGACACGTATATGAAAGGAGACCGCAGGAATGATGGAGATTATGCCTGAAAGCAAGGACGCCGTTGTTGGCGTACACGTTTCCGATGTCTTGCACGAAGATGACTACCGCGCCTTGCTTCCCGCACTTGAAGACAGGTTTCGCGCTTACGGAAAACTGCGCGTCCTGTTCTATGCCGACCCGCGCTTCAAAGGCTGGGACACCAAGGCCGCGTGGGACGACATGTCATTTGGCATGCGCCATGTATCGGACTTTGAAAGGCTTGCCCTTGTCGGTGCGCCCGATTGGGTGGTCTGGTGCATCAAGCTGAGCGCCTTCCTGATGAAAGGGCAGATCAAGGTGTTTCCCGAAACGGCGCTGGATGAAGCGTGGGAGTGGGTCACGGGATAGCGCCTATCGACTTTCAGCCGTGGTTCACGGCTTCCGAGCCGACAATCACATCCAGCATGTCGGCGGTCGTCTGGTCCTGTCGCGCCATCCGCTCTTGGCGGTGCAGTTTCTCTAGCCGTTCGTCGATATTGCGCGATGCCGCGTCCATTGTCATCAGCCGCGCGTTGTTTTCGCTGACGATGCTTTGCATCAGCGCCTGTGCAATCTCGGCAAAAAGATATTCTGATGCAAGCTGCGCAAGCAGCCTTGCGGCCGGCAGGTGGTACAAAGGTTGCTGCGCTGCGATATCCGGCATGGCTTTGGGTGCGAGTGGCAGGACCTGACGGTACGCGACGGCAAAAGTGCCGCTCTTCTGGTGTTGCGCATAAATGATCCCGGCCCGCGTGACACCGGCCAGCTTGGCCGCGATCTGGCGGGCCAGCGGTGTGACACCTTTGGCGCGCGATGTCATCGGCATCGCAATATCAATGTCCAAATCTCGCTCCATCGCCAGAATCTGCCCGCGTCGCCCGACCAGCAAGAGCGCCGCATCTGTTTCGTGCGCATCTTGCAGGCGATCCATGATGCGCGTGTTGAAACCGCCGACAAAACCATTCTCCGAGGTGATCGCCAGCAGAACAGCCTTGCCCTTTTCCTGACGCGGGGGGCTATCCGCAGGATTGATGCTGGCAATTGCACGGTCCACTGTGTCGCAAAAGGCTTTGGTCCCTGCGAGCGCCTCTTGCGCTTCGCGGACCCGCGACGCCGCGATTGAACGCAAGGCACCGACCAGTTCACCGAGTTGCCCGACACTTTCCAGCCGCGCCTCTATCCGCGCAAGCTCAACCATTGGTGCCGTTCGCGAAATCGCGCGCACAGGCCGCTGCAATCTCGCCCAGCGCGCTGCGGGCATCATCCGACAGCAGGCCTGTTTCGTCGATCTCTGCCATGTATCGGGGCCGTTCGTCCTGTAGCCGCCTGGCCAGAGCGTCACGGTAGCGGGGTACCTCGGACAGCGGAACATCGTCCAGATGGCCTTCGGACACCGCCAGCAACAAGGCGACCTGCTGGGACAGGGGCAAAGGCTTGTATTCCGGCTGCGCAAGGATCGCCCGCAAGCGACGGCCATGGGCGATTGTTTTGGCTGTGCGTTCGTCGACCATGGCCCCGAAGCGAGTGAAAATCTCGAGTTCCAGATATTGCGCGTAGTCCAGCTTGAGCGAATGGGCCAGCGCCTTGATCGCCTTGGCTTGCGTGGCACCACCGACACGGCTGACGCTCATGCCCACGTTCACCGCCGGCTTCTGGCCCTCATAGAAGAGTTTCTGTTCCAGCATGATCTGCCCGTCGGTAATCGAAATCAGATTGGTCGGAATATAGGCCGTCAGATTGCCAGCCTGTGTTTCCGCAATCGGCAGGGCCGTCAGCGACCCGCCCCCAAGCTCCGCCGAGAGTTTTGCGGCGCGTTCCAGCAAGCGGGCGTGCAGATAAAACACATCACCCGGATAGGCCTCGCGCCCCGGCGGTTTGCGCAAGAGCAGCGAAAGCTGCCGGTAGATCATCGCGTGTTTGGTCAGATCGTCGAGGATCAACAGGGCATGTTGGCCACGGTCGCGAAAGTATTCGGCAATTGCGCAGGCAGCATAGGGCGTGATCCATTGCGCCCCGGGTGCGGCATCTGCGGCACCGACGACAAAAACGCATTTATCCATCGCCCCATGTGTCCGGACCGCGTCAACCACGCGTGCCACGGTCGAGGTCTTTTGCCCGATCGCTGCGTAGATACAGATCACATCAGACGCACGCTGGTTGATGATCGTATCGACAGCAATCGCTGTCTTTCCCGTCTTGCGGTCCCCGATGATCAACTGCCGTTGTCCGCGCCCGAGCGGGATCATCGCGTCAATCAACGTCAAGCCTGTCAGCATCGGTTCGGTCACCAGTTCCCGCTCGACGATGCCCGGTGCAGGTTTCTCGATGGGATCATAGCGCGCAGCAACAATGGGCGGGCCGTCGTCCAGCGGGTCGCCCAAAGGCGAAACAACCCGCCCCAAAAGGCCATCGCCAACGGGCACCTGCGCAATCCTGCCGGTGTTCATCACGCGGGAACCCGCTGCGATTGCATCATCTGCAGACAGCAGGACACAGCCCAGCGTTTTTTCGGCAATGGTCATGGTCAGGCCCAGCGTGCCATCTGAAAATTGCAAAAGCTCGTCCAGCCGTGTCTGTCGCAGCCCCGACACCGTCGCGACCCCGTCGCCCACCTGTTCGACCTGCCCGATCCGCTCAAGCTCTGGTGCAATTTCGGCCTGCCCCAGACGGCGCTGCGCCCGCGTGATCCACTCTGACAGTTCGCGTTCCAGCGCCATCGCTCAGGCCTCCAGTCTTTTTGTTGCGCGCTCAAGCCTGTCAGCAACCGAGAACCGCAGCGCGGCATGCGGAAAATGCAGATCGGCGCCGCCCAGAATTTCCGGATCAACACGGAAAACCACAGGCGTGCCCTCTCCAAACCTTTGGGTAAGAGCGCTGCGCCAGGCATCCTGTTGGGCGTTTGTCAGACTGGCTGGTGTCACAACGGCAAGGGTGGCGTGTTTTGCCGCAAGATCCTGTTTAAGGTCGTCGCGGTCTGCCTTTGGCAGGTCGTCCAGGTACGCCGTGGCCTGCGCGATCGCGTCATTCACCGAAACCGGGGCGCGCAGCGCGTTTCTTGCCAGATCAGCCGCAAGTGCCTGCACACGGCCCTTAAGGCTTTGCAGGGCCTGCTCTTCATCCGCGGCGACTTTGTCATGGGCCGCATCCAGCAAAGCGGCGGCCTCCTTGCGGGCCGCCTCAAGATGCTTCTCCTTCTCGGCCTCCATGCTTTTGTGAAAGGCCGCTTCCCGCGCGTGCTGTTCTTTGGCCAGTGCCTCTTGCTTTTGCGCGTAGTCCCGTCGCGCCTGATCGGCGGCGTCAGCTTTTTGTTGGGCTTGCTGGCGCGCAGCCTGATCGGCTGCCTCGCGTTCTTCGATGCTGCGACGGATCGGACGATAGAGGAACCGGCTCAAGAGCCAGATTACGACCAGAAAATTGATCGTCTGCAATCCCAATGTCCACCAGTCGATCTGCATGGTCAGCCGACAAACGGATTGGCGTAAAGCAGCAAGAGCGCGATGACGAGACAATAGATTGCCATCGTTTCGATCATCGCAAGCCCAACGAACAATGTCCGCGACAGGGTTCCTGCGGCTTCCGGCTGGCGTGCGATCGCCTCCATCGCGGCCGCAATGGCACGCCCTTCACTATAGGCTGGCATGATGGCACCGAATGACACGGCAATCACCGCGCCGATGATGCTGACAATCTCGATATAGTCCATGTTTCTCCTTTCCTATGCCTCGACGGCGCCAACCGCAGCGGCAATGTAGACAGTGGCAAGAACGGTAAAGATGTAGGCCTGAATGATCCCGATCAGGATCCCCAGAAGCAGAAACGGGATCGGAACCAGCAAACCGGCAAGAAACACCACGATGGCAATGACGAATTCGTGGCTCATCATGTTGCCGAACAGGCGGATCATCAGCGAAAACGTGCGTGTCAGCTCCGACAAGACATTCAGCGGCAACAAGAACGGGTTTGGCTCCAGATAATGACGCAGATAGCGCCCCGTGCCGCGAACCTTCACACCAAAGTAATGCACCGAGAAAAAGACAATCAGCGCAAGGGCCGCAGGGGTTTCGATATGTCCGGTTGGCGGTGTGGCCCCCGGCACGACAGCGGCCAGATTGGCAAGGCACAAGAACAGGAACAATGACCCCAGCAACGGCACGAAAGGCCATGGATCGCGATCCAGAATGGCGCGGAGTTGCTGAACGATGGCAAGCACCACGATCTCGAGCGCGGCCTGAACCGGCCCGCCCTCTTTCGCGGACCTGCGCGCGGCGACCAAAAGAAAGACCGCCATAAAGACCATCAACACCCAAGTGGTCACGACAGCGCGGCTGATCGGCACAGGGCCGATGTGAAACAGAATATCAGGCAAAAGCGGGCTGGCTTGCATCATGCACCCCCTTTGATGCGGGCAACAGTGACCATGCGCGCAAGAAGGAAACCGCCAAGCGCGAAAAGCAGCGCCGCGGCCCCCTGCATGGCCGCCACTGCAAAAACGCCTGCGGCCAGAGCGATCCGCGCCACAAAAAAGACCGCCGCTCCGCGCCAGTCTCCGGCGCGGCCGATTGCACTGACAGAGCACCCGAGAAGAAAGAAATACACCGCCCCCAGCACCGCGCCCGCCGCCAGCCAAACAATCCCGTCCGCAAGCATCGAATACGTCATTTTTCGTTCATCCTTTGCCATGCGAGCCAGAAACCGAAACAGGCTCCGGCGAAGGTCAGTGCGCCACTGAAGATCACACCTGTGTCAAGCTGACGGTCCAGCCAGCGACCTGCGAAGACCCCCAGCAACGTCGGTGTCACGATCAGCCAGCCAAGTGCGCCAACGATCGAAAGGTTCTTCCACAAAGGGCGCTCGCCCTCTTGTTCCCATTTCTTGCGGCGGTCCTCACTGGTCTGGATGACCTGCAGCATCTTGTCGCGCTCGGTGCGGTCAGGGTCGGCCATCACGATCCCTCCTGCCCGTCCGGAGTTGCGCGGCTTTCCAACTGGGGTGCCGCCGCAACCGGCCGGTGATCACCACGGATCAACCGTTCAATCTGGCGGACCGTCGCCAGATGCAGACGATGCTCGGATTTGCGGGTCACATCATCTTCAGCATCCGCGCGTTCCATGTCTTCCAACGCGCGTGTCCCCAGTTCGGCCAGTTGTTCCTCGCGCCACGCCCCCCGCGCGGCCACATCAATGCGCGCACCGCCCTGCACCGTCAGAACGCCACGGCGGACCACGACATGTCCTTCGCGTTCAGCGCTGCGCCAACTGATCACGGACACAGGCAGAACGGTGACGAAATCCGCGTGACCGGGCCGAATGCCGAAGGCACCCGTCGGATCCTCGGCACGCAGGGACAGGATGTTGTCTGCATCCTCGACAACCTCCGTTGGTGTGTTGACAGTCAGCCTCATGCGTCTGTCCCCGCCGCTTTGCTCTTGGTCCGCGCATCATCCAGCGTGCCGACCATATAGAGTGCGCTTTCGTCCCAATCGTCGGTTTCACCGCCAAGAATGGCTTCGCACCCTGCGAGAGTATCTTCAAGCTCGACCGAAACACCCTCCAGCCCGGTGAATTGCGATGTCACTACAAAAGGTTGCGTCAGAAACCGGATCAGGCGCCGCGCGCGACTGACCGACTGCCTGTCGGCTGCGCTCAACTCCTCGATCCCGAGCAGCGAGATGATCTCCTGCAGTTCACGGTACTGTTCGATCAGGCGGCGGACCTCTTCGGCGACCTGATAGTGCCGCTGCCCGACGGTCAAGGCGTCTTGCAGTGTCGAGCTGGAAGCCAGCGGGTCAATCGCAGGATAGAGCCCCTCGCTGGCCATGTCGCGGCTCAGAACAATGGCGCTGTCCAGATGGGTAAATGTCTCTGCGACTGCCGGATCGGTGAAATCGTCAGCAGGCACATAGACCGCCTGTATCGACGTGACCGCCGCGCCCCGCACCGATGCAATGCGCTCTTCGAGTTCGGCAATCTCGGTGGCCAGCGTCGGCTGGTAGCCCACGCGCGACGGTAACCGCCCCAGAAGCCCGGACACTTCGGATCCCGCCTGAACAAAGCGAAAGACGTTATCAATCAGGAACAGCACATCCTGCGCCATCTCGTCGCGGAAATACTCGGCCACTGTCAGCGCAGAAAGCGCCACGCGCCAGCGCGCGCCCGGCGGTTCGTTCATCTGGCCGAACACCAGAACCGTTCTGTCGATCACGCCAGACCGTCGCAGATCACGCCACAACTCATGCCCTTCGCGCGACCGTTCGCCAACCCCCGCAAAGACCGACTTGCCCTTATAGCGGTCTGCAATCGACCGGATAAGTTCCATGATCAGGACAGTCTTTCCCACACCGGCCCCGCCGAACATCGCCGCCTTCCCGCCCCGGGCCAGCGGCGCAAGCAGGTCGATCACCTTGATCCCGCTGGAAAACACTTCGATGCTGGCGTTCTGCGTCGCCAGAACCGGTGCAGGGCGGTGGATACCGCGCCGGGGCGTGTCGTCCGGCAAGGCTCCTGCTTTGTCAATGGTCTCGCCCACGACATTGATCATGCGCCCCAGAACCCCGTCACCCACCGGCACCGTGATGGCTGTCCCCCTGTCCAATGCCTTTGTTCCGCAGGCAAGACCGGCGGTTTCGTGAATGGCGACACAGCGGGCCCTTTTGGGATCGGCATGCTGCTGCACTTCCAGGACCAGCTTGTGCGGGCGATCCCAGAGCACTTCCAGAGCGGTGTTGATTTCAGGCAGCTTTCCGTCTGGAAAGGTCACTTCGACAACTGACCCATCGATGCGTGACACGATGCCTCGCGCCGCAGGTTGCGGCAGATCGGATGGGGTATCTGAATGAAGCTGCGCCATTGCTTCAATGCATCATCAAAATCGGAAGCGGTGCGTGACGGATCATATAGCGTGTGACCCCCCCGAAAACGGCTTCCCAGTTCCGGAAATGCCCATACCCCCCCATGACAATCATCCCGCAGTGCAAGCGGTCTGCCGCCTCGGCGAGGATCTTGCCAATCGGCTTCGCCCCCCTCTGCGGCGTTGCGACCTCGCAGCGCACACCGTGCCACGCCAGATGCGCCGCGACTTGCGCCGTTTCAGGATGTTCTTCGTGCGGCTCGGCAACATGCACGATTGCGGCATGATCCAAGGCAATGCCACTACCGAGCCACGCTGAAATGGCGCGGAGACAGGCGCTGCTGCCATCCCAGGCAATCAGCACCCGTGACAGGACGGGCTCTGTGTCGGTTTCCGGCAAGTAGAACACCGGTCTTCCCGTGCGCAAAAGGGCTGCTTCGAACAGGTTCTCCGACACCCGACTGTATTTCGCCGTGGCGGGGGTAAACAGCGTGGCATCAGCGCCACGCGCCAGCGCGGGGACCAGTTGCAGCGCCTCCCCCTTCACGGCATGTAACGAGGCTGTTGGCTGCGGACATGGGCCAGGTTTGCGCGCCGCCGCAATGCCGGTCTTCTTGCGCAGCCTGGAAAACATCCGCCGCGCACGATCTGCCGCACGCCGTCCGTCATGCTCCATACGCGCCCGCATGTCACTCAATACTTGATCCTGAACATCCGGCGCCATTCCACCATAAAAGAACGTCGCTTGCGGGTCGGGTCGCACAAAGACCGCGTCAAGATGGCAAGAAAGCCCGCGCGCAAAGGCCAGTCCCCGCGCAAGGCTCGCCTGATCATCCCGTCCCGGCGCAATCGGCATCATGATGTTTCGTATGGCCACTTGGCGTTCCCCGTTGTGACGCAATCCATGTTTTGCAGACGTGCTTCTGACACCCCCTCACTGCGCGACTTCGACGATAATTCAGCCTTGCCGCACCTGATTGATTTGAATCAATGAGACCAGAAGCACCGCCAGCTACGCTGGATTTGCGACAATCAGGATGGGTACTTCGGCCCTTTCACCTCATGACAAGCCGTTCCGAGGTGGCGCGACACGACCCGCCGGAACCCCACGAAAAGAGTGCTGCATCGACATGCTTGGTATGATCAAGTCCACCACAGTTGCGGCGCTCGGGCTAGCCGCGGTGCTCCAGTCCTGCAACGGGCCCGATACCGATGTGGCCTTGGGCGTACTGGCGCGCGAACGTATCTCGCTGACGGCCACCGCCAATGAAATCATCACGGCCCTGCCCATAGCCGAAGGTGCTCCGGTCACTGTCGGAACCGTTCTGGTGCAACTGGATGACAGGCTGGCCAAGGCCAATCTTGATGTTGCCCTTGCCAACCGCGCACAGGCGCAGGCCGATCTGGACCGGATGGAAAGTGGCGCGCGCGCCGAAGAGATCGCCATTGCCCAAGCCCGTGTGGACGGGGCACGTGCGGTCTATAGCGAAGCCCAGTCAACGGTCGCGCGCAACAGCAGCCTGCTTGAGCGCGGAACCATCACCCAAGCCAGCCTTGATCAGGACATCGCTCGTCGTAACGCGGCCCTTGCCGATCTGCGCAGCGCCGAACAAACACTGCTGGAGCTTCAGGCCGGTGCCCGCGAAGAAGACATCAGGATTGCGCAGGCACAATTGCAGGCCGCCGATGCGCGTGTCGATGCCGAGCAGGCCCGCCTTGACAACCTGACCATCGCAGCATCGCGCGATGGCATTCTCGACAACCTGCCGTGGAACCTTGGTGAACGCGTGCCCTTGGGCAGCCCTGTGGCCATCATCCTGTCAGAAGGTCAGCCCTTTGCCCGCGTCTATGTCCCGGAACCGGCACGCGCCGGCCTGAAGGACGGTGACACCGTGCAAATTGCCGTGGACGGGATCACCGAGACTTTTGCCGGCACAGTGCGCTGGATCAGCGCCGAACCGGCCTTTACGCCCTATTACGCCCTCAATCAGGAACAACGCAGCCGTCTGGTTTATCTTGCTGAAATTGCCTTGCCGCCAGAAGCGGGCGATTTACCGGTCGGGTTGCCGGTCACGGCCTACCTGCCATGACAGCCCCCGTTGCCGAAACGTTCGGCCTGAGCCGGAGCTTCGGGCACAAGACGGCCGTAGACAGCGTTGATCTGACTATACCGAAAGGCACAGTCTACGGGCTACTGGGACCGAACGGATCGGGCAAAACGACCGCCATGCGCATGCTGACGGGGCTGTTGCGCCCCTCAGGCGGGCATGCCGTTGTGCTTGGCACACGCCTGCCGGGGAATGCCGAGCCGCTCAAGCGCCGGATCGGCTATATGACCCAAGGATTCACCCATTACCGCGATCTCACGGTGCTGGAAAACCTGCGCTTTGTGGCCGATATTCACGATCTGCCAAGACCCCGAAAGCGGCAGCGGATCGATGAACTGCTTGAAACCTACGGGCTGCGCGCGCAAGCCCATATGCTTGCCGGTGCGATGAGTGGCGGACAGCGCCAGCGCCTTGCCCTTGCCGCGACGGTCCTGCACCGGCCTGAACTGCTGTTTCTCGACGAACCGACATCTGCGGTTGACCCTGAATCGCGCCGCAGCTTTTGGGAGCAACTGTTCGATCTTGTCGAGACCGGCACCACCATGATCGTCTCGACCCACCTGATGGACGAAGCAGAACGCTGCCACCGCATCGCGATTCTGGACCGCGGACGCAAACGCGCCGACGGCACCCCCCGCGAACTGATGACGCGCGTCACAGGTCGCGTGTTCGAAGTGTCTGGTCCCAACCTGCGCCCGGTCAGCCGCGCACTTTCCGGCGCGCGGGATATCCTGTCTGTGTCACAGATCGGGGCGCGGTTGCGTGTTCTTGTGTCCGATACGGCACATGATCCGCAGGCTACGGTCAGCGCCGCGTTGCACGCCTATCCCGATCTGGCCACGCAGCCCACACGCCCCAATCTGGAAGATGTTTTTGTCCTTGCAACGCGGGATTCCGCAGGATGATTTCTTTGCGTCATATCCTTGCCATCGTGCGAAAGGAATTGCTGCAACTGCGTCGGGACCGCCTGACCTTTGGCATGATCGTGATGATCCCGCTGGTCCAGCTGATCCTGTTCGGCTACGCCATCAACACCGAGGTCCGGCATATCCCCGCCGCTGTTGTCGATGAAAGCAATACAGGCGTCAGCCGGGCCTTGATCCAGATGGTCGAAGCCACGCAGGTTGTTCACTTTGCAGAACAATTCGCAACGATCGAAGAGGCTGAACGCGCCATCGTGCGTGCCGACGTGCGTGCGGCATTGATCATTCCAGCGGATGTGAGCCAGCGGCTCGTGCGCAATCCTGCGATCTCGGGGCGGTTCTCGCAAGGGGCGCAGGACAGTACCGCGCGACCTGTCGCACAGTGGATCGCAGATGGTTCGGACACGCTGGTGGCGGGTGCAATCCGGTCCTTGCGCGGAATGCCCTTGGGTGAACTCTTCCGCGAGGCGACGAACACGCCGACACCGACGTTCGAAGTGGCGCTTTTCTACAACCCCGAGCAACGCACCGTTGTGAACATCGTGCCGGGCCTTGTGGGGATAATCCTGACCATGACGATGGTCATGTTTACCGCCGCCGCGATTGTGCGCGAAACCGAACGTGGCAATATCGAGATGCTGATCACAACCCCGATCCGGCCAGTGGAACTGATGGTCGGCAAGATCGTCCCCTTCGTCGGGATCGGCCTGCTGCAAGTGATGATCATCCTTGGGCTGGGTTGGGCGTTGTTCTCGGTCGCGATCGCTGGGTCGCTCTGGACCCTGTTTTTCGTGACGCTCCTGTTTATTCTCGCCAGCCTGTCGCTCGGGTTGGTCATATCGACCTTTGCCAAGAACCAGTTGCAGGCCATGCAGATGACGGTTTTCGTGCTGCTGCCCTCCATCCTTTTGTCGGGCTTCATGTTCCCCTACGAGGGCATGCCGCAGGGCGCGCAAGCGCTGGCTGACCTGCTGCCGGTCACGCATTTCATGCGGATTATCCGGGGTGTAGTGCTGCGTGACGCGGGCCTGGGAGATATTGCACCGGACGCAATCTGGCTTTTGGGCTTTTCCCTGCTCGGTCTGGCCATCGCTTCGGTCAGGTTCAAGAAGAGACTGGATTGAAAACAGCCTCCGGCCCGGCCACGCAAACAATCCTGTGGCACAATCACAGCAAGAAGGAACCGAAAGTGCAAGGCCAAGACATCGCGGTACGGGACCCGGCGCTCAGACACAGGATCATGGCCGGCTTCATCGGCAATGTCGTGGAATGGTATGATTTCGCGCTCTATGGCTATCTGGCTGGTGTGATTGCGCCAGTCTTTTTCCCAACCGAGAATCCGGCTGCAGGACTGATCGCAACCTATGGCATCTTTGCTGCCGGTTTCCTGATGCGTCCTTTGGGGGCCGCTGTTTTTGGCTGGTTCGGGGACCGCTATGGTCGCGCCCGCACAATGCAGATTTCCGTGGCCATGATGGCGCTGCCCACTCTCTTGCTGGGACTCTTGCCAACCTATGCACAGATCGGCCTTCTGGCACCTGTTCTGTTGGTCATCGTCCGGCTCCTGCAGGGGCTTTCTGTGGGAGGCGAGTTTTCGTCGTCGGCAACCTATCTTGTGGAGACGGCCCCACAAGACAAACGCGGGCTAACCGGCAGTTGGGCCAATATCGGATCGATGACAGGGTCACTTATGGGCGTTGGCGCTGCTGCACTTGTCACCAACCTCTTCAGTGCCGAAGCGGTGGCAGACTGGGCGTGGCGCCTGCCATTTCTGGGCGGTGCCCTGCTGGGGACATGCGCAATTCTGGTCCGGCGCAACCTGCATGAATCCGAGCGTTTCAAGCAACATCACGACAGCAGGGATCAGACATCGCCGCTTTTACAAGCTTTCACAACCAATCGCCGCGAGACCTTTCTGGCGCTTTCTTTTGCAGCCTCCTACGGCACATGCTTCTACATTGCTTTTGTCTATCTGCCGGAATGGCTGTCCAGTCAGGAATTAATGGCCCGCAAGGATGCACTGACCATCAATACGCTTGCGACCCTTCTGGTCATCCCCCTGATGCCTCTTGCAGCCGTCGTCGGCGATCGATGGATCAGTCGACGCACATGGATCGCCGTTTCTCTCGCGGTACTTTGCGTCGCTATCTGGCCGCTATACTTCTGGATGTTGAACTCGGGTGGCACCGTGGCTTCGGTTGCCGCCGCACATGTCATCACGTTTGCTCTGCTTGCAGTCCCTCTGGGATCGGGGCCCGCCCTTTTCGTGGAAATGTTCCCTCAGGAAGACCGGCTGTCGGGCTATTCTGTCGCCTTCAATGTCGGAATGGGCGTGTTCGGCGGACTGACACCTATGATCGCAACCAGCCTGATCACCGCAACCGGCACATCCGCCACCCTTATGGCATATCTAAGCAGTGCGTGCGTCATCGCTATCACCGCATTGCACTTTGTACCGGACCAAAGCCGCGGCCCGCTGCGATAACACATCGCGCAGCACCCATCGGTCCGGCCCAAGGACAGTCATCGCTACAGCAGCACGGCCTGACCTGTGCGCGCACTTTCCTGCGCGGCCAGCCCCATTGCGATGGCTTTGGCACCGTCGGCCAAGGTGACCTCGACCTCGCCCTCTCCGCGGACCACGGCGTTGAAGCGCTGATGTTGATAGAAGGTCGATCCGTTGTGGTCGCCAGCCTCCAGCAGCATGGGGTCAACCGGAATTTCCGAGACATAGGGCCCTTTCGGCGCACGCGGACTGATGATCATCTGCGGCACTGGCGGATCACCCAGCAGTTGCGGCCAGAACCGCCCCGGTCCCGGCACCAGGGCCTCGATCTTGCCTTTGGGTCCGACTGCGCTGATTTCTTCCTGATACTTCGAGCCTTCGGCGAACATGCACAGTTCAAGCATCGCACGGCTGCCCTTGGCGAAATCCAGTATGACATAGCCGTTGTCCCAGATATCGGGCACCTGACCGTCATACCGCTCGTCGATATGGTTCAGCGACTGGCCCGCGCTGGCCATGACACGCACCGGTTCGTCATCCAGAATAAGGCGCATGAGATCAAAGAAGTGGCAGCATTTCTCGACCAGCGTCCCGCCCGTCTTGGCATTGAAGCGGTTCCAGTCACCGATTTTGGGCAGGAACGGAAAGCGGTGTTCGCGGATCGACAACATCTTGATCCCGCCGGTGGCCTGCTCGGCCTGTGCGATCAGCGCGGCGACAGGAGGCATGTAGCGGTATTCCATCGCAACCCACACGGGGTGGGCGTAGCCTTCAAACAGCTTGTCCAGAACAGCGGCATCCGCCGGATCGGTGTAAAGCGGCTTTTCGCACAGAATCGGCATCGGGCGGGTTGCCACGATCTGCTGCAACTGCGGCACATGCAGGTAATTGGGGCTGACGATGACAACCGCATCCAGTGGCTCATAGGCCAGTAATGCCTCCAATGATTCGGCAACATGGGCGTTCCCCGCCAATGTCGCCGCCGCCTCTGCCAATTCCGCAACCGGATCATAGACGACCGATACCCGCCCGTGTGGCAGCAGGTTGATATTCTGGATATGTTCGCGGCCCATCATGCCGCAGCCGATCAGGCCGTAGTTTATCGTTTCCACGTCGCTTAACCTTTTCCCATGCGAGAGATATAGTTGGCGCGCCTTGCATCGTACCAAGTGCGCGAAAATTCTGCCGGTTCTTTGGCTGCGGTCCAGCTGACCCGCTCGATATAGCCTGCCATTTCCCCGGCTTTGAGGTGGAATGCGTCCGGTGTCCACTCCGGCAGGGCATCGACGCCGATCCGGTCTTCAACAGATGCAATTACCAGACCCAGTTCGTGGCGATAGAAGTGATAGAGCGAGTCAGACAGATCAGACACCGCTATTGCCCCGCGCTGCGCCCCGTCCAGCCAGATTTCTTCCAGCGCGATCAGAACACCATCGAGTGACCGTAATCGCCTGATCCGATGCCCTTCTGCATCGCCCCCCCAGCGCGCAAAACCATCGGGCTTGGCCAAACGATCAACCGACAAGATCTCTGCAGTGGGCAAACCGCCACCTTTGAGCAACTCCAGCCGGAAAAAGGCATAGACGGAATCGACAGCAGGCCGGTGGCGCACATAGTTGCCCGACCCCTGCACACGATCAAGTAATCCTTTGGCTTCCACATCCGCCAAAGCCTTGCGCAACGTCCCGACAGCAACGCCCAAATCATCCGCCATATCACGTTCCGGCGGCAGCCGCGCACCATCCGCCAGATGACCTGCGGCGATCTCGCGGATCAGCATTTCACTCAGCTGGACAAATTTCGGCAACGCAGAGGTCTTGGCCATGGCGGCACCTCCCCGAGCCGGCTCATGAAAATTGATACACTATTGTTGCACAGAAATTTGCGTGCTAGGCAAGTGCAAAGACATACTTCTGGGGAGGAGAATCAATGACCATCGTTCCGGTGACCAGCGCCGATTTGGATGCAGCCGAAGTATCATGGTTCTCTGCGCTCTGCTCGGATGATTATCAGTTTCTGGGCGTGCCTGACGGTGAGCTGCGGTCGTCATGGGAGCATTGCCGCGACATCGCCCTGACGGCAGAAAAGCAGGGGTTCCGCAACATCCTTGCGCCCTCGTCCTATCAGGTCGGTCAGGATACCTTGTCTTTCGTGGCGGGCATGGCCCCGCTGACCGAAAAAATCAACTTCCTCGCCGCGATCCGCTGCGGCGAGGTGCAGCCGATCATGCTTGCCCGCACCATCGCCACACTGGACCATATGCTCAAAGGGCGACTCACGCTTAACGTCATCAGTTCGGATTTTCCCGGTGAAGTCGCGGACAGTGCTTTCCGCTATAAACGCAGCCATGAGGTTGTTGAAATCCTGCGCAAATGCTGGACACAGGATGAAGTCAGCTATGACGGCGAGATCTACCAGATCTCCAAACTCACCACCGATCCCGCCAAACCCTATCAGCAAAACGGCGGCCCCCTGCTCTATTTCGGCGGTTATTCCCCTGCCGCGCTGGAGCTTTGCGGCGCGCAATGCGATGTCTATCTGATGTGGCCGGAGACCACAGACATGCTGGAACAGCGCATGAAAGACGTGCACGCCCGCGCGGCAGAACATGGCCGTACGCTGGACTACGGGCTACGGGTCCATATGATCGTGCGCGACACCGAGGCCGAAGCCAAGGAATACGCCGACTACATCGCCTCCAAGCTGGATGACGAATACGGCAAGCTGATCCGCGACCGCGCCCATGACAGTATCTCGCTCGGTGTGGCGCATCAGGCGCGGGCGCGCGAACTGGCCGACAAATTCGGCTATGTCGAACCCGGCCTGTGGACAGGTGTCGGACGGGCACGCTCCGGCTGCGGCGCCGCCCTTGTCGGCTCGACCGATCAGGTCATGTCGAAAATCGAGGCCTATCAAAAGATGGGCATCCGTGCTTTCATCTTCTCGGGCTACCCGCATATCGACGAAGCAGAACACTTCGGCGCCCGCGTCATGCCGCATCTGAAAACCTGCTCGCTGCCCCATGCCTACGGGCGCGTGCCATCCGAAACACCCGCAACACCCCTTGGTACAGGACCGCGCCGCTAATATGAACCGGATCAATATCACCGACGACCTTTCCTTCAGCCGCATTGTCTATGGCATGTGGCGGCTTGGCGATGACAGTGACACATCTGTCGCGCATGTTCAGGCCAAGATCGAGGCCTGTCTGGCACAGGGCATTACCACGATGGATCAGGCCGACATCTACGGCGGCTACGAAGCTGAAGAAGTGCTCGGAAACGCGCTCAGGGCCGCGCCTGCGCTGAAGGACCAGATCGAAATCGTCACCAAATGCGATATCGTGGCGCCCATGGGGCGCTATGCGAATGCACGTGTCAAATATTATGACACCAGCCGCAGCCATATCCTCGCCTCGGTCGATCAGTCTTTGCATCTGATGAATGTCGACAAGATCGATACATTGCTGATCCACCGGCCCGACCCGATGATGGACCATTCTGAAACAGGGGCTGCTCTGGATGAAGTCGTCGCCGCGGGCAAAGTCCGTTCCGTCGGCGTGTCCAACTTCAAATTGCACGACTGGACCCTGCTGCAATCGGCGATGGAAACCCCTTTGGTCACCAACCAGATCGAACTGTCGGTGACTGCCCATCAAGGCTTTACCAACGGCGACGTGGCCTATCTGCAGGAACGCAATGTCCCGATCATGGCGTGGTCACCTCTGGGTGGCGGGAACCTGATGACAGGCACGGGCGCGGTCCAGGACGCCCTGAGCACGGTTGCAGCCGACAACGGCGTCGACAATGCCGCTGTTGCTGTTGCATGGCTGCTGGCGCATCCGGCCAATATCATGCCTGTAATGGGAACGAATAATATCAATCGTATCAAAGCACTCTCGGACGCTTTGAAAGTCAACATGGACCGCGAGACCTGGTTCGAACTCTATACAGCCGCACTCGGCACTGAGGTACCCTGATGGACGCAGGCCCCATGACAACATTCGACCCCGGCACCGACAGCGACAGTTTTCGCGGGGCGCTCGGCAGCTTTGTCACCGGCGTCACCGTCGTGACCACCGACAGCCCGGAGGGTCCTGTTGCCATCGTGGCCAACAGCTTTGCCAGCGTGTCTCTTGACCCGCCATTGGTGCTGTGGTCCCCGGCCAAGTCATCCAGACGGTTCGAACATTTTGTGGGGTCGCGGCGCTTTGCCATCCACGTGCTTGGCGCGGACCAGCGCGACATTTGCGCGGCCATCATCAAATCCAAGACCGCGATCAAGAATGTGCCCAC
Organism: uncultured Loktanella sp.; assembly: GCA_964614205.1. Taxonomy (GTDB): domain Bacteria; phylum Pseudomonadota; class Alphaproteobacteria; order Rhodobacterales; family Rhodobacteraceae; genus Yoonia. Next base: position 54,490 of record CAZTKF010000009.1, read on the forward strand.
GCACACATCGCATTGCGGGATGCCGATCATTGAAGGCGCGCTGGCCACGTTCGAATGCAATCTCGAAGCCACACATGACGCCGGCGACCACGTGATCATCGTGGGCCGCGTCACCAAGGCACATCACCAAGGCGGCGATCCGCTCGTCTTTCACGCAGGACAATACGGAACACTCACCAAAGAAGCCTGACCCCGGACTTCTTATGTTCAAAAATACCTTGGGGGAGCCGCAAAGCGGCGGGGGCAAAGCCCCTCGACAACGCGGGCCAGAAGCCCGGACATAAACAGGGGAGGAGCCGATGTCGGTCCTGTTTGGCCTCTTATGGCCGCTCGAACGGTTTAACACCGTAATCCTTGCCATCGGCAAGGTGATCGCGGTGATCGCACTCGCCATCATGGTGGGCCTTATTCTGGGACAGGTGTTCTTTCGCTACGTGATGAGCGACGCGCCGAACTGGACAGAAGAAGGCGCCCGCTTCGGGATGCTCTGGATGACCGGCCTGATGGCGCCGTTGGCCTTCCGCATGGGTGGCTTTGTCTCGATCGATATGCTCGAACGGGCCCTGCCCCGCGTCGTGTCGGGTCTGCTGACACTTGTGCTGCTGGGTATTGCGCTCTGGGTGCTGGTCGTCGCATGGGATCGCGGTCTGAACAACCACGTCGATACGCTTTCAGGCCGCGGGTGTTCTTCCTCACTGAAATGGCCCTTTGGCTTTGAGTACGGCAAATGCGGCGCGAAGTTTCAGAACAATTTTCAGTATGCATCGCTTTGGGTCGGAATAAATCTTCTGATCCTTGTCAATCTGGAACTCATTATCCGCCAGATCATCAAGCTCCTTGGCGCAGGCGACCGCCTGAAACCGCTGAGCGCAGAAGACTTTCAGGGGGCTGACTGATGTTATTGTGGTTCCTGCCCCTTTTTCTTGTCCTGATCATGGTCGGCTTGCCGGTGGTCTTTGCGCTGCTGGCCTCACCCTTCGCGCTGATCATGCTCGAAGGCGACAACCGCAATGTCGTCGCAGGACTTTATCGCAACCTTTACAACGGGATGGACAGCTTTCCGCTGATGGCCCTGCCCTTCTTCATGCTTGCCGGCGAGATCATGAACCGCGGCGGGATCACGTTGCGGCTGGTCGAGTTTTCCCAAGCTTTCATGGGCCATCTGCGCGGCGGTCTGGCGCATGTGAACATCCTGTCCTCGATGCTTTTTGCCGGTCTTTCGGGTTCGGCTGTCGCGGATACCTCTGCCTTGGGGTCCACATTGATCCCCGCGATGGAGAAAAACGGTTATACCCGCCGATTTGCCGCCGCCATTACGGCAGCATCCTCTGTGATCGGCCCGATCATCCCGCCTTCGGGTATCATGATCATCTATGCCTATGTAATGGGCGAAAGCGTGGCATCACTGTTTCTGGCCGGGATCGTGCCGGGCATTCTGGTGGGTGTCGGCCTTATGGTCATGGTGCGCCTTATGGCTGACCGCTATGACCTGCCAAAGGCCGAGCGCATCGTCACCAAGGGTCAGGACATCTCGCCAGTCGAATATTGGGTCAGCTTCGCGCTCTTGCGCATCAATGTGGCGGGCCTGTTGATGGCGATCTACAGCGGGCTTTCCACGACGGTCGGTCTGGCTGCGATCAACGAGGCCGGTGACAAAGTGCACAGCCTTAACCTCTGGATCGTCTTTGCGGCCCTTCTGGTGGCAGCGCATTTCATGCTGATGGGCTATCGCAAGCGGGTCAGCCATGATTTCCGCATGGTCTGCAAGAAAGCCATCGCGCCTTTGCAGACCCCGATCATCATTCTGGGCGGTATCCTTGTGGGCGTCTTCACCCCGACCGAGGCTTCCGCCGTTGCCGTAGCCTATGCGCTGATCGTCAGCTTCTTTGTTCTGCGATCGATGAAGCTGCGCGATCTGGGCGAAGTCCTGACGCGTTCGGCCCTTGCGACATCTGCCGTTCTTTTGCTGGTCGGGGCGGCGGTTGCCTTCAAGACCGTCGTATCGCTGTCATACGCCCCGCAGATCCTGAGCGAATACATCCTGTCGCTGTCAGAGAATCCGCTGATGCTTTTGTTCCTCATCAACATCCTGCTGTTTATTGTCGGCATGTTCCTTGATGCGGGGCCCGCGATCATCATTCTTGGCCCCATTCTGGGCCCGATCTTTGTGGATCTTGGCGTGCATCCTGTGCACTTTGCGATCATCATGAGCGTGAACCTGACCGTGGGGTTGGCAACACCACCGATGGGGCTTGTCCTCTTCGTGGCCAGTACCGTCTCGGGCGAAAAGGTCGAGACAATTGCCAAGGCAATCCTGCCGTTCCTTGCGGTGGAAATCCTTGTGATCTTCCTGATCACCTATATCCCCGCCATTTCCATGACAGTGCCATACCTTGCTGGTTTCCTCGGCTGCGCGCCGGAAATCGGGTTTAGCGCTTGCATCAGCCCGCCACCGGGCATCAACTAACAGCATCAATAGGGAGAGAATTATGCTGAAAAAGTTCACCAAAATCGCGGCCACCGCCGCACTGCTGGCGACCCCGCTGGCGGCCTGGGCACAGGATTTCACGATCCGTGCCACGGCAAACTCGAATGAAAACGACGAAGACTACGACGGTCTGGTTGTTTTCAAGAACTACGTCGAGGCCGCGTCGAACGGGCGCATCGCAGTCGAGCTTTTCATCGGCACCCAGCTTTGCGCCACCGGTGCGGAATGCCTTGAAGGTGTCTCTGAAGGCTCGATCGACGTCTACATCTCCACATCCGGCGGTGCTGCGGGCATCTTTCCATATGTGCAGGTCCTTGACCTGCCCTACCTGATGTCATCCGACCGCGTGGCCGAGGCCGTGCTTTCGGGTGATTTCGTACGCACAATGCGCGCCAAGGCGCTTGAGGACAGCGGCAACACCATCCGTCTGATGACCATCGGCAACACCGGCGGCTGGCGCAACTTTGCCAACACCGAGCGCCGCATCACAGGCCCGGGCGATATGGCCGGTCTGAAAATGCGCACAGTTGTGGCAGACCTGCCTGTACAACTGGTCGAGGCAATGGGTGCCTCTGCGACGCCTATTCCATGGCCAGAGCTGTTCACTTCGCTGCAAACCGGCGTTGTTGAAGGCACGGCAAACGGCATCACCGACATCATGGGCATGAAGTTTCCTGATGCGGGCCTGCAGTACCTGACACTGGACGGCCACTCCTACATGGGCGCGATGTGGTGGATGAACAACGACAACTTCCTTGCGATGCCAGAAGACCTGCGCCGCGTCGTTGTCGACGGTTTCTCTGCGCTCCAGCAGGCAACCTTCGCGTCCCCCAAGCGCAAGTCAATCGAAGCCTATGAAGCCTTCGTTGCAGGTGGTGGCGACATCTATGTGCCATCCCCCGAAGAAAAAGCCGCGTTCGCCGCAGCAGCAGAACCTGTCAACGCATGGTTCCGCGAAAACGTCGATGGCGGCAGCGAAATGCTGGATGCTTTGATTGCGGCGGTTGCCGAGGTCGAGGCCGATCTGGCAGATGCCTACGAAAGCGACCTGAACTAAGCGTTCAATCTGCGCTACGGAAAAGGGTCATCCTCGGATGGCCCTTTTTTTGTCATGCAGACGTGTGTTACGATAGATCGCGCGTTGCAAGCCATATCCCTTTCATTCCCATACAATTTCAAGGCTTGTTCGTCCTGTCGCAAGATCCTGGACAAACCCGCAACCGTGACCGTCCTCGTTGAAATGCTGCCAGGCAAGTGCTGCAAACTTGTGGGGTGCCATGACAGCGATGAGTGCGTTCAAACGCATAGGTTCTACCGGCGCGTCCTGACCGAAAGCCGCCACAAGACCGTCGCGGACTGATGGCGGCAGTGACCACATCTGAATGGCGTAGGCGACATATTCATGATTGGCCAGACAAGCGGCATCTTCGCAGGCCACATGCGCAAAGGCCGCATGGGCAAGCTCGTGCGCGATAATGCTTTCGAACACAACCTGCGGGTCAAGGCCCAGATACAGATCGCTCTCTGCGCTCACATCAGCAATGCTGTCAGGTGACCGGACCAGAATACGACCGCTGTCGCAATCATAATAGCCAAAGCATGCATGGCTGAGATTCGGCAAATCGTCGGCGACCGTTATCCGGACCGGACCGGACAGCCCGAGGCCGCATTGTTCCAACAGCAACATCGTCTTGTCGACACCGGTACAGACCGACCGGGCCAGTGCAAGACTGGGCGCTCTTACAGCGACACTGGCACCACCACAGGTGGCTTGCTCTGCACCGGCCAGTGCGGGCAGCCCCGTGACAGCCAGAGCCAAAAAGAAACGAAGTATGATTTGCACAACCCTCACCCCTCTTGGAATTGCATGACACCCCTGCCGGGCTGTCACTCCCCGTCAAGCCAAGGCATTCGCCGCGAGCATGCCAGAGCGAGGGGGAAACCTGCTTGATCAATGTCAATTGCCCCCATCCGACCGCCACTATCATTAATCACCTAACCACATCTCATGGAGGAAAAGATGTCACGCACATTATCTGCAATCCTCGCAGGCGTCCTTTTGTTGCCCTGCGTCGCGACTGCGCAGTCCATTGGCGAAGCCGAATATATGAACAGCTGTGCCTCCTGCCATGGCAGCAGCGGCACCGGCGACGGCCCCCTTGCCGGCTATCTGTCAGGCACACTTCCCGATCTGACCCAGCTTGCAGCAAACAATGACGGTGTCTTTCCGGTCGCCAAAGTCTACGAAACGATTGACGGCACAATGACATCAGGTCCACATGGTACGGGCGAAATGCCTGTGTGGGGCAATCGTTACCGTTTCCGCGCCCTAGAGTACGCCAACCCTGACTTCAACAACGATGAGGCCGTGGTCTTTGCCAGATTCCGGATCCTTGCACTGACCGAGTATCTGGCCAGCATTCAGCAATAGACCAACCTGCTTTGCGTTACTGCGCAACAGACACCGGACATCGTGCCGCCTGATCGGGCGGCGCTGTGTCTACCGCCGTACCCGATCAGGGATCTGCGGGGGCCGCAACATTATGCCCGCGGGCCCAAACCGATTGCACGCTGAAACCGGCGGGCCCGTGGCAGCCAGAACAGCACGATGCCGGTCAGGCCGAACAGCATCATGGAAACGGCCGTGATATCGGCCAACCAGCTTGCAAAACGGCTGTCAAACCAGCCGCGCGTATGGATGCGCTTGAAGATCGTGCTCCAGTAGATTTTGCTATGCACTTCGGTTCCGTCAGGGGCAAAGGTTCGACGTGTATAGTCAGACTTGACGTAGTAATGGCCGGTCTCCCGCGCCACGATGACAGTGCCATCAGCATGTTCGAATTCATAAGCGTCAAACCCGTGGTAGGAGACGTTTGACGGTTCTGACACCGGCAGGTCCTGCGGCCAATACTGCGCGGCAATGTCGGTAGCCGCGCTGCGATTGACCGAGGCGGCGCCAGGCCAATCAATCAAGGTGCTTTCTTCGAATGCCTCAGGTTCGATAACATCAAGGATCATGCGCGCATGATTAAGGTAGAAACCGGTCGCGCCGATCGCGATAATCCACGGCAACAAAATCACCCCTAGCCATCCGTGAAGGCTGCGCAAGGTCTTTAGTGTCTGGGCTTTTGTCATCGTGACATCTCCGTTGTCAGCTGCCTTTGTGTGGAATAATCAGCCGCTGTTGCCATAGAAATTCCAGAGCGCCCTGCACATCCGCGCGCAGGCGATCCACTGCAATATCGGAATAGAGATCCTGCATGATCTCTACCAACCCCGCTCCGGACAGACGTTCATCAAGCAGCTTCCAGATTATCGCGGACACCGGATTCAAACGGTGGATCGCGACGCCCGGACCATCCGCCAGATAGAGCGCAGTCTCGGTCTCGATTTCTGTAAAGCCGGGCAATTTGTCAAAAACCTGTACCAGATCAATGGGCTTCGTAATCTGCACGGCGGGCTCATCCAAAGTTGCGAGGGGTAATCTGCCAGGACTGTCGGATCTGGGTATCCGCGCCTGGGGCAGATCGCGCAATGCAGGGCTCTGGCTCAACAGCGCCGCTGCTTCTTCGACGGCGTTATAGCGCAAGCGCAAAACCGGCACCGACCGTGTCAGCGCAGCTGTCACTTTCAGGATTGCACCGGCGTGCACTTGCCGCCCGAAATTCTGCAATACCAAAGATGCCATCGCGTCATCCTGGGTCACAGGGGTCAGTGATGCGGGTTCTGCAAGATCGGGATCGCGTTCGAGCACAACCACCGCACCCACCGGTACTGACGTTCCCGATTGCGGCAGGTTAATGCCTGTCAGATAGCCATATTGCCCGTTTTGCGGACCGATCCGATCATTGATCCATGTGTCCAGCGATGCAGACAGGTTATCCGGCAATGGCAGGCGCAGCCGCGGCGCAATACCATTGGCGATGCCGCTGATGACGTGGGTTTCGGCATCTACCGCCAACGGTACAAAATCATCCGAAAACACCGCGTGCCCAAGTCGCGAAAGTGTCGCAGACAACAGGCTCTTTCCCGCGCGCCGCGCATTTGGAAAGATCACAAGGCGGTCTGCGAATGTCAGGGCAGCGGCATGCAGGCAGAGCAGGTCTGGACGACTGCGGAGCCGTTCCCACGACATCTCGACAACAAGATCGCAGATCGCATTGACCGGATTATGTCGGGTGAGCGGATCTAGCGCCAAAGGCGCCTCAAGCGACCAGCGCCCCTTTTCAGAAGGGCGCAGCGTGGCAAATGGTGCGGTGTCACCATGTTGCATGTCGTCTTCACTGGCGGGCCACGCCGCTAGAATCGGATCAAGCAATGGTCGCACGACATCTGGCTCTTCAACCCGCAATGGCGCATTCAGACCGTCATAACGGATATGTTGGAAAGGTACTTCAGTCATGGCAAAACGGCCCCTTTTCAGGGGCCGCAATGTGGGTCGCAAACCTGGCGAAGGTCAACTCAAACGCAACGACAGGTCCAGCGGTATCCATTTTAGTCAGGCGTGCAAACCTTGCCGTTTGAGTTGTAGGTCTTACCGTCCCAGCTGGTGCCTGGCGCACAGTCGTCTGAACGCGATGGGCCGCTGGACGAGCTTGGGCTGCTTGTGCTGCTCGACGAGCTCGCGCTGCTTGCATCGCTTGGCGCGCTGGGATCGCTGGGTGCGCTTGGATCGCTTGGGGCACTGTTCGAGGATGCTGATGATGCAGCGCCAGAGGCATGCGCCATAGACATTGTTGTAAATGCAGGTACCGCGTAGGCAGCAGCGGCAAGGCCACCGATACGTGCCAGCAGGTTGCGGCGTGAAAGCTCGGTTGTTTTCTTATCTGTCATCTCGTCCCATCTTTCATAATATGGTTGTTCAAGACACGCACCATACGCGCCCTTCGTGTTGCTCGGTGCTGCAGCCTGACCGCAGCGCAATGACTGAACCTTGCGGCGAAAATATGAGCCTTCTCAATCGAGTAATGGTTTAAACAGGGCAAATAAACCGAAGGTATATGACGATTTCAGCGCTGTTTCGGGCCTGAGGAGCCCGTTTCAGCCGTTATTTTTATGACCTTCAGCCCCCGCTCACCGAAACGGGTACATCCAGCCCTTATAGTCGTCCACCAGCACTTCTGCGCGCGCCCGCTCCTCGTTTGTAAGCCGGGGTGTAATGAGTTCCAGCGAATCCAGCGCATCCGGATCCCCGCCTATTGCCGATAATGCATACCAAAGATAGGCTCTGACCATATCAGGCGCGGGGATGCCCCGGCCGACTTCATAGTACCACCCCAAACCGGATTGCGCGCCTGCATGCCCTTTCAACGACGCCCGCAAATACCAGTCAAATGCCCGTTCGTCGTCGCGCGCGACACCAAGACCAAGCGCATACATAACACCGATCAGTTCTTCGGCCTCGGCATTGCCGGATCGGGCGTAGACTTCAAAAAGCGCACGGGCCTCGGCGTATTCGCCTGCCTCCATCAGATCGCGCGCAACTTCCATATCAGCCTGCGCGGGCGTGCCGATCAACAGCAAAGCTGCACAAACATAGGTCACAGCTCTCTGCGCTTTGTGAACACGATGCATATCGCCGCCCTTTGGTTGTTTCTTGGCGCAAATCTGGCGATCGCGCAGGGGATATCGGCAGATGATTACATCCCCACAGACACGGATCAAGCCCGCATCGGGCAGTTGCTGTTCTACGACAAGATCCTGTCAGGCAACAAGAATATCTCGTGCGGCACATGCCACCACCACGACCATGCAGGTGGCGATGGTCTGTCGCTTGGGATCGGCGAGGGTGGCGTGGGTGTGGGGCCGGAACGTACCGCTGGCACGGGGGCCGACGCCATCCGCAAACGCATCCCGCGTAACGCGCCAAGCCTGTGGAATCTCGGGCATACCGACATTGAGGTGCTGTTCCATGACGGGCGCCTCACCCGCTCTGATATCTACGGCAACGGCTATGATTCTCCCGCCGAGGAATGGCTGCCCGCCGGTCTCGACAATCTGGTTGCGGCGCAGGCGCTCTTTCCGATGGTGGCCCAGTTCGAAATGGCAGGAAACCCCCGCGAGAACGAAATCGCAGGTGCGACCCATGACCGGATTGATGTGGCTTGGCCCATCATTGCCAAGCGGGTGCGGACCATCCCCGCCTATGGGGCAATGTTCGTAGAGGCGTTTGACCACATCGAGGAACCGGCAGATGTCACGATTGTCGAAATCGGCAATGCGCTTGGTGCTTTCATCATCAGCGAATGGCAATCTTACGACAGCCCCTATGACAAATGGCTGACCGGCACACCTCTGCCTGCTGACGCGGAACGGGGGCGTCAGCTTTTCTTTCGTGCGCGTTGCGCATCCTGCCATGCAGGCCCCCTGTTCACAGACCAGAGCTTTCACGCCCTCGGACTGCCCGCTTTCGGCCCCGGCCGCACAAGGGCTTGGGATCAAATCTCGCGCGATGTGGGGCGGATGGCCGAAACAAACCGCGCCGAAGACGCCTATAAATTCAGAACACCCTCCCTGCGCAATGTCGCCCTGACTGCACCCTATGGTCACAACGGGGCTTATCCGACATTGGCCGGTATCATCCGCCACCATGCCGACCCGCTTGGCGCCCGCAACGCATGGGTGCCGCAACAGGCCAACCTGCCTCATGCCGCCTGGCTGGCTGCGGCAGATTTTGCCATCAGGCAGGACACTCTTGAAATGGCGCGACAGACAGCCGCCATCGACATGCGTCGCATCGCGCTGAGCGACACCGAAATCCAGGATCTCGTGGCCTTTCTGCATGCTCTTACAGGCGAAACCGCGCATGACCGCCCTATGGGTCGGCCTGACAGCGTCCCCAGCGGACTGCCTGTCGATTAGATAGCGCCGCCATCGTCATTATTGGCCCCCAAATATCCCCGCCGGAGGCTCCCGCAGTTTCAACGGGCTCAGCCGGTCCGGATCATGACGCCAAGATCGGCCACATTTGTGCCTGTGGCATCTGTTATCAGCAGGTCTCCGGCCTCTTCCAGCGCGGCATAGCTGTCGTTATTGGCCAAGCGCGCGGCAAGGTCGCTGATCTTGCCCAGTGTATCCTGATCCACCAATCCGCCTGCCGCATCGGTTGGACCGTCGCGCCCGTCACTGCCCCCCTGCAGGCAAGTCCACTCCCGCCAACCGCGCCTTTCTGCTTCAAGCGCGATCCGCAACGCCAGTTCCTGATTGCGCCCGCCGCGCCCGGAACCGCGGAGCACAACAGTCGTTTCACCGCCCCAGACAGTCGTGCCCATGACCGTGCAGTCACAAATCTTGCGTGCGGCATCGGCCACGTCGCCAACAACGGGCTGTGCAATGACATGTGCATCACCGGCGGCCGCTTTCATCGCGGCGACGCTTTTGGCATTCGACCCCACAAGCAGGTTACACGCTGCGGGCAAAGGGCCGGGATCAGCCGCTGTTTCCAGATGGTGCCGCACGACAGCGGGAACCTTGCCCCAAAGCCCGGCCTCTTGCAGCAACGCCATGGCCTCTTGCGCGGTCCCGATCGGACGGACGGTGGGACCGCTGGCAATCGCCGACAGGTCATCCCCGATCACATCCGACAGGATCAACGCCGTCACTGCCTGTGGTGCGGCATGGCGCAGGAAACCACCGCCTTTGAGGTCCGACAACTGCTGGCGGATCAGGTTCATCGCCACGATATCCAGTCCAGACCCCAACAAGAGTTCATTGACCCGCGCCTTGTCAGCCAGCGTCAGCGGACCTGCGGGGGCGGGCAACAAGGCCGAACCACCACCAGAGATCAGCGCCAGAACAGGACCCTGTGCTTTGTGCAGGGCCTTAATGACTGCCTTTGCCGCCGCCGCCCCGTTGGCATCCGGCACCGGATGTCCGGCGGCCAAGACCGTGGCCCCCGCCAGTTCTGCCGCATTCTCGTAGTTTGTGACGACAATACATGTCACACCGGAAAACCGCGCCAGTGCAGCCTGCGCCATCAGCCGCGCCGCTTTGCCAACTGCGATAATCAGGGCCGGAGTAGGCACATCATCCAGCGCGCCAGCGACAGCCGCATAGGGATCAGCAGCTTTCAGGCCGGCTTGAAATATCCGCAGCGCTTCGGTGCGTTTAGTCCCCAACGTGCTTCCCTTCCCGTCTTGCCATCAAAGCAGCCATCCGCTGCACTACCTGCAGTTCCAGTTCTGCCGACGGGGACGCTCCCAGCGACGGCAGAGAAAGTGCTACCAGAACCAGCGGATGCGGCATGGCCAGCATAACATGGGTCGCAGCATAGCGTGTGAACAGATAGGCGATATGGTCATCTGCGACAGACCCCAATTGCGGCGGGTCATTCCGGCGCAGGACCGGCGCGGCCCTGAAGATTGCGCGCAACACCTCTTCGTCGAGCCCGACAAGACTTTCTTCGCTCACAACAACTGCACCCTCGACCAGCGGGTGGTCTTGCAGGTCGCGCAGGAAACGCATTGGGTCCTCTGTCGGGACGGTAGCCATCCCGCGCAACAAACCAAGGCTTTGCTCTTCCAGTCGTAAGGCGCGCGCATCGTTCAGGATCGCGACGACAAACAGTGTTGTCATGATTGCCGCAATCGTCAGCAGAAATCCGTCGCGGCCAAGCTGCGCAAAAAAACCGATCATCGATCCGACCAGAACCGCCGCCCCGACCATCACCCCAAGGTTCACCAATGTCGCGCGGTGACCCAAATACGGTCGCCCCAGTCCAACCGCCAGCCAGCACAAAATCAGCACGCCAAGGGCAGAGAACTGGATCGGCAATCCGATATACAGCAGCAGAAAATCACCGGCGGCCAAGGGAATGAACAAGACCAGCGACAGTCCCAGACGGACGACCATCGCATTTTCACTTGCGGTCAGAGATTCTTTGTCGCGCGTCACGACCAACCATCCCGAGAGGACAAACCCCAAGAGCTGGAACCCCAGCAATGCAAAAAGACGCGCCGGATCAATACTGTCAGAATACCACAAGGCCGCAAAAGCGAAGACAACCGCACCGCCGCCGAGAACCACCTTAATCACGGGCGGCGCATGACGGCGCAGCAGGCCTTCGGTCAGGATAAGCACCGCCAGCGGAATAATGGCCGCGGCAAGCAGAACCAGAATGCGAAACGCCTCGATGCCTGTCAGGATCATCAACGCCCGCCCTGCAAACAGCATCATCGTCACGCGCACACCAAAAAGGAACCGCCGATTGATCGGATCCCACGGATCTCGGCGCACCAGCACAGACTGAAGAACGAACAGCCCAACAAGTGCCGCGCACGACAGGAACAGTTGCGTCATGATGGTGGCTGCGGCGATCATTCATCACGCGCCTTATAGGGCCGCAGGATCGACCATCCGCGCGATGAGTCCACCCAGTGCATCGCGGGCAACACCACGCGACGCAAAGCCACCAGTCCACCAGCCAACAAAAGGCCGATCACAGCAGATTTCGGCACCTCGCGCGTCAGATAGGTCCGCATCGCGGCCAGATCCATCCGGCCCAGTTGCAATACATCGTCGCCGCGGGTGTAGTCGAGCATGTCCTCGCAAAACCTGTTATAGCGGTCATCGCGATGCTTGGGCGCGGCCTGCCAGGTTTTTTTCAGATCGTCAGAGCCACCGGTATAGGCGTCGGTGATCACGAACCGTTCCTCATCAAACCCCGCCTCTGGCCCCACGCCAAACATATGGCGCTGCGTGGCCATGATCTCGCGCGCCAATAGCAAGTGGTTCAATGACCGCCGTCCGGCGGATGGACTGGGCCAGACATCGGAAAACATCTCGCTCACCATCCCCACGACAGCAGGAACCTGCGTGACATTCGAGACCCAGATCGGACGGAACTGGCGGCGAAAGAAGATCAGAAAGCAGGTCAGACCGTAGAGCACCCACGACAGGTTTCGGGATCGCTCGTCCGGATCGACCATCACAAGACCAAGGTGCAGCACATGTGTGGGGTGCGGCGCTGTTTCCAGTGTCATCACCGCCAGCGCATTGAACGCAACAGGGGTGCCGTCGCGGCGTGACACCAGCGTGATGATCACCGCCCCCATACGGTCTTTGTTGCCCGAAAAGACACCGTACGTCAGGCTGCCCGCATCCAGTGTCCGCGCCGCAACCTTTCGCAAATCGGCGCTGAGCGCTGCAAGATCAGCCGCGTCCATCCACAGCCCGGGGCATTCGACGATCCGCACAACATACCCAGCCCCGCTGCGCAGGGTGACGTCCATGTATTTGCGCCCTAAGGTCCTGAAGATTGTGCCAATCACCGTGTCACGCCCATCCCTGCCCCGCCACGTTAGGCGCGGCGTCGGGCAGGCACAAGTACAGCACTCAGAGGTAACGGTTCACAAGGTTTTCCAACCGCTCCTGCTGGCCAGAGCGCGGTTGGGGATTGGTGCCATCGGCCAGAACCTTGGCGGTGATGCGGTCAAGGTCACTGTCAAGCAGCGCCTTGCCATCTGCTGTGTCCCATCCGGCATAGCGTGCGGTGCGTGCGGCCTCCAGCTTGCCGTCCTCCAGCATTGCGGCAGCAGCCTTGAGACCGGCAGCGCAGGCATCCATCCCGCCCACATGTGCAAGGATCAGATCCTCAGCATCCAGCGACTGGCGGCGCAGTTTGGCGTCAAAGTTCGTCCCACCCGTGGTGAAACCACCGGCGCGCAGCACTTCATAATAGGCCA
>CAZTKF010000010.1:0-61645 GCA_964614205.1 uncultured Loktanella sp.
GGGATTCTTCAAGGATCGCACGGCGGGAAACAACGATGTTGCCACGACGACGGTCCATTTTCAGGATCTGGAACGGCTGCTTGAGCCCCATCAGCGGGCCCGCATCACGCACTGGACGGACGTCAACCTGAGAGCCGGGCAGGAACGCAACAGCGCCGCCAAGATCAACAGTGAAACCGCCCTTTACGCGGCCAAAGATCGCGCCATCAACGCGCTCTTCGTCAGCATAGGCTTTTTCCAGACGATCCCAGGCTTCTTCACGGCGCGCCATCTCGCGAGAGATAACAGCTTCGCCGCGGGCGTTCTCGACCTGACGCAGGAACACTTCGACAGTGTCACCAACAGCCAGTTCAGCCTCTTCACCGGGATTTGCAAATTCTTTGAGATCAACGCGGCCTTCCATCTTGTAGCCGACGTCGATGATGGCCTGTCCCGCTTCAATCGCGATGACTTTGCCTTTGACAACTGACCCTTCAGCGGGTGTGTCCATTTCGAAGCTTTCGTTCAGGAGTGCTTCAAACTCTTCCATTGTGTTTGCCATGTGGCGTCGTTTTCCTAACGTTTGGTTTTATACGGGCCGCGCGGTTGTCTCCGCCGGTCTTTGGAGTTTCGTTTGGACGAATGCGCCAATGCGGGAATAAAACAACAGGGCCGGTTACTCACCGACCCCGCTCAAGTCTCACGCCCGCGCCTGTCTCGACGCTTCGACATGGCGGCGTATAGGCGGCTTTGGGCAAGTTTGCAAGGGGGATTGGCGGCGTATTCACAATCATCACGCGCGCGGCCGGGGCCTATGGGATGGTGCGATGCACAGACAGGCTCAAACCCTGTCCAACGCCCCCTGCACCGCAGCAAAATACGCCCCGACCTGCGCGCCATCGACCAGCGCGTGGTGCACCTCAAGCGTCATGGCCATATCCCAGCGCCCACCCTGCTGTGTGAATTTGCCCCACGTCACACGCGGAATGCAGTCATCCGGCCCCGGCAGCGCGTTGTTGATGGCCGTGTAATCCAGCCATGGCATGCAAGACAGATAGGCCAGATCATCCCGTTCGCCGCTATTGGCGCTCAGCACAGCGCCCTGCGCCACTTCATCAATCAGCGACTTCGCCTGTGCATCAAACCGGTCGAACTCTGCAAAAAACGGCACATAGGCATAGCCGAAACTGCCCGCCAAAGTCGGGACCGTCATGGAGAGGGTCACCATGTCATGGGCCACCACCACATCATCCCGAAACCGCATGCAAAGCTCCGGCACCGCATGAAGACCGGCACCAATCGCATAAAGACAGGCGCGATAAGCCGAGACACCTGCGGCCTTGCGCTGCATCAGCCGCGAAACGTCGATCCGGCTGGTCGTTGCATAATGGGGCTGCTGATAGCCGCGAAAGAAGTGAAACTGCGCGGCGCGGGGCCAGGTTTCAAGGTCAACGATCTTCTCTGCCATGGCAGGACAATGTCAGATCAGAACCGCCAGCGCCAGCCTTGGCGCTCAGGCGTCCAGCGCGTTCTTGATCACCGCAATCGCCTGCGCCACGGCCTGATCAATGCTGAGTTCAGATGTATCAAGCATAACCGCATCATCTGCAGGGACCAACGGCGCGGTCGCACGGCTGCTGTCGCGGGCATCACGCGCTTTGACGTCCGTCAGCACTGTGTCAAAGGTCACATTCATGCCCTTGCCGACCAACTCCTGAAACCGGCGTTCGGCGCGACAGTCGGCACTGGCTGTAACGAACAGTTTTACGTCGGCGTCAGGGCAAATGACCGTGCCAATGTCGCGCCCATCCAGCACTGCCCCGCCGCTGCGCTTGGCAAAACTGCGTTGAAAAGCCACCAAGGCTGCGCGGACCTCAGGGATCACGGCAATTTCGCTGGCGGCTTGCGCCACTTGTGGCGTGCGCAGATCCTCACTCTCAAGGTCGACAGGGTCCAGCGCCAGCGCTGCCGCAACGGGCGAGACCCCTGCCAAGACCTTCGCCCCGACGGCGCGATAAAGCAGCCCCGTATCCAGATGCGCAAAGCCAAAGTGCGCCGCTACCGCTTTGGCTATCGTCCCCTTGCCCGCTGCGGCGGGTCCATCAATCGCGACAACAAAACTCATGCGTTGATACGGACCAATTCTGCGCCCAAGCCCCCCATCAAATCCTCGAAAATGGGGAAGGACGTGGCAATCGGGCTGGCATCGTCAACACTCATGGGCTTTTGCGTGGCCATTCCCATCACCATGAAGGCCATGGCGATCCGGTGATCCAACTGGCTGGCCACAGTCACACCTCCGGGTACATTGCCATGGCCCAGTCCAGTCACGGTCCACCAGTCAGGCCCCTCATCAACTGATATACCTGCAGCACGCAGGCCCTTGGCCATTGCATCAATGCGGTCGCTTTCCTTCACGCGCAGTTCCTTGACGCCCCGCATCTCGGTTACGCCTTCGGCGAAGGCTGCGACAACCGACAACACAGGATATTCGTCAATCATGCTTGCTGCACGCTCTGGCGGCACGGAAATTCCCTTCAGGTCAGGCGAAAATCTTGCACGCAGGTCGGCCACCGGCTCGCCGCCCTCTTCTCGCCTGTTCTCGTAGACGAGGTCCGCGCCCATCTCTTGTAACGTGGTAAAAAGACCAGCGCGCGTGGGGTTCAGCCCGATGTTGGGCACCAAGACGTCAGAGCCCGGCGTAATAAGCGCCGCGCAAACCGGAAATGCAGCCGAGGAAGGATCACGCGGGACGATGATGGCTTGCGGGGTCAGCTCCGGTTGGCCCTCAAGTGTGATGACACGACCCGCGTCGGTATCCTCGACAGTCAATGCCGCGCCAAAGCCCTGTAACATCCGTTCGGTGTGATCGCGGGTGGCCTCTTTCTCGATCACGACAGTCTGGCCCGGCGCATTCAGTCCCGCCAAGAGCACCGCCGATTTCACCTGCGCCGAAGGCACCGGCACGACATATCGCACCGGCACAGGATTTTCAGCCCCGACCAAAGTCATTGGCAGGCGCCCGCCAGCACGACCAAACGCTTGCGTGCCAAAAAGAGCCAGCGGATCCGTCACGCGCCCCATAGGGCGCCCGTTCAATGAGGCATCACCGGTAAAAGTAACCGTAATGGGCGACGTCGCCATCGCCCCCATAATCAGGCGCACACCGGTTCCCGAGTTGCCACAATCAATCACCTGATCAGGCTCCGCAAAGCCGCCGACACCGACACCACTCACAGTCCATTCGCCACCGCCATGATTGGTTACGGTCGCACCAAATGCCGCCATCGCCTTGCCCGTATCAAGCACGTCTTCGCCTTCAAGCAATCCGGTTATATGGGTCTCGCCCACACACATCGCGCCAAGGATCAAAGCACGATGGGAAATCGACTTGTCGCCCGGCACATGGGCTTCTCCCTGCAAAGGGCCGCACGGGCGAGAGGTCATCGGAATGGGTGTGCCGTGGCCGGACATGTCTTAACTTCCTTCATTTTTCGGGCGGTTGATAGCGCAGGGCTTGTCCAGCGTCCATCGCTCCTGCCTTCTTCTTGGCCAAAAAACTCTGCCCGGAGGCTCCGGCGCCTAAAGGCGGCGGAAGGTCAGGTAATGTGGGGTCCGGCCCTCGCGCAGCGCCTTTTGCTCATAGCGCGTCGATACCCAATCCTCCCACGGTGTACGCCAATCCGCCGGACCTTCGGCCAGCCATGCAAATCCATGCGCAGGCACCTGTTCCAGTGTCTGGCGGACATAGTCCTTGATATCGGTGGCAACACGCAACTCTGCGCCCGGTTTCATGACGCGGTGCAACGGTTCCAGATACTCTGGCGTCACAAAGCGCCGACGATGATGACGCTTTTTGGGCCAAGGGTCGGGGTAATTCAGAAACACCTTCGACAACGCCGCATCGGGCAGAACATCAAAGAGATCACGGACATCGCCGGGATGGACGCGCAGGTTATCAACATCCGCCTTGCGGATCTTGCCCAGCAACATGGCCACGCCGTTGATGAAGGGCTCGCTACCGATGAGGCCGACATTACGATAGGATTCTGCCATGTGGACAAGGTGCTCCCCACCGCCAAATCCGATCTCGAGCCAGATGTCCTTGTCCCCGAAGACGCCCGCCAGATCAAGCTCTGTCCGGTCGGGGTTTTCTTCCCAGCTGATCGGTCCGGGGGACAAGGGTGCAAGATCGTTTTCCAGATAATCATGCTGCGACGCACGGATCGTCTTGCCTTTGAAACGGCCATAGAAATTACGCCAGGGGGCGCCTGATGGGTGATTGGTCTTGCTCATGCGCGGGGCTTTAGCAAGCGCAGGTCAGTTTCGCAATCAGGTGGGCAGGCACGCCGCACCTGAGCAATCGCAATGGCCCGGGTTTGCACGTGCAAGATGGATCCTGACCCATCCGCCACAGATCAGACTGCCCGCTTGAGCGCCTCAACCAGATCGGTCCGTTCCCAGCTGAAGCCGCCGTCGGCGTCCGGCGCGCGGCCAAAGTGGCCATAGGCTGCCGTGCGCTCAAAAATCGGCTTGTTCAGACCAAGATGATGACGAATGCCACGCGGAGTGAGGTCCATGACATCTGCAACAGCGCGCTCGATCGCTGCCGGATCCACTTCGCCAGTGCCATGTGTGTCGACATAGATCGACAAAGGTTTGGCCACGCCAATTGCATAGCTCAACTGTAGTGTGCAGCGCTCGGCCATCCCGGCTGCTACCACGTTCTTGGCCAGATACCGCGCCGCATAGGCCGCCGAGCGGTCCACCTTGGTCGGGTCCTTGCCCGAAAACGCACCGCCGCCATGCGGGGCCGCCCCGCCATAAGTATCGACAATGATCTTGCGTCCGGTCAAGCCCGCATCGCCATCCGGACCACCAATGACGAAAGTTCCGGTCGGGTTGACCCACCATTCGGTTTGAGTCGTAATCAGACCCTCGGGCAGGACTTCGCGAATATAGGGTTCGACAATGGCGCGAATATCGGCGCTTGTCTGCGCCTCGTCGCTGTGCTGGGTCGACAGCACAATCGATGTCGCTTCGACCGGCTTGCCCCCTTCATAGCGCAACGACACCTGGCTTTTCGCGTCAGGACGCAGCGTGGGTTCTTGGCCCGACTTGCGCACCTCGGCCAGGCGGCGCAGAATCGCATGCGCATATTGGATCGGTGCAGGCATCAACTCTTGGGTTTCGGTCGTCGCATATCCGAACATAATGCCCTGATCGCCTGCACCTTCGTCTTTATCCTCTGCTGCATTCACACCCTGCGCGATATGGGCGGACTGCTCGTGCAGCAGGTTCGTGATCTCGCAGGTCGCATGGTGGAACTTGTCCTGCTCGTAGCCGATGTCCTTGATACAGGCGCGCGCAATCTCTTCGACCCGGCCCATATAGTCCTTCAGCTTGGATTGATCGGACAGCCCCACTTCGCCACCGATCACAACGCGGTTGGTAGTGGCAAAAGTCTCGCAGGCGACACGCGCTTCGGGTTCTTCGCTCAGAAGAGCATCCAGAATGGAATCCGAGATCCGGTCACAGACCTTGTCGGGATGTCCCTCGGAAACGGATTCCGAAGTAAAGATGTAGTTATCGCGTGCCATGGGGTGTGCTCCAGTAAGTTTCACTGCCACGTCAGGAAGCCGTTGTGACAGAATTGACGACCCGCATAGGGTGTGCCCGCGCGAAGGTCAATCGCTATCATGTCGCGTCAACAGATAAGCCCCAAAGATGAACAAAAGCAGCATTGTCAGAACCGGTACATCGCCCCAACGGCTGTAGGGGGTTGCCGCCAATGCTGGCGGAAGTCGCACATCGATTGCTCCATCAACGCCCAAAGGCATTGAGGCTGTGATACGCCCTTTTGCGTCAATCATGGCACTGATCCCGGTATTGGCCACACGCACCATCGGCAATCCCTGTTCGATGGCGCGCAATCGCGCCTGCGCAAGATGTTGGTATGGGCCTGCTGCCTGCCCGAACCACGCATCATTCGTGATCAAAAGAAGCAACCGCGGACGGGTATCACCATAGGAGATTTCTTCCGCGAAAATGCCCTCGTAGCAGATCAGCGGCACCGCCGGCCCAATACCCGGCAAATCCACCGGCCCCGGCAGCACGCCGGGTGTGAATCCGATCCCCAGGTTGCGCGCTAGGCCCGTCGCACCCAACTGCCCCAAGAGTCTGGCACCCGGCATGTATTCCCCGAAAGGGACAAGGTGACGTTTGTCATAGATGCTCTGAACGTCGCCGTCGGGACCCAAGACGACGAGACTGTTAAAGGCCTGCGCTGAACCATCAATTCGCTGAATGCCGAAAACCAAAGGCGCACCGCGCATGGCCTCGGACAGAAAGCCCAGATCATCTTCAATGCGGTTCAAGAGAGACGCAATCGCTGTCTCTGGCCAGACAACAAGATCGGGTACATCACCGGCGCTGCTCGCGCGGAGCAAGCGGTCAAGAAAGATGCCGGAAAAGGCAGGATCCCATTTCTGATGCTGCGGTGCATTGGGTTGCACAAGGCGCACAACAGGAAGCCCGTCGGTCGGCTGCAACGAAGGTCCCGGGCGCAGCACGAAAGACAAGGCCAGCACCAAACCAAGTGCGACGAGGCCCAAGATACGCTGCCGCCCGACAAGCATGGCCACAGCCACCGCGCAAAGAACCGTCAGCAAAGTCAGCAAGTGTGGCCCGCCGAAAGCGGCAACCTGTGCAAGCCCCGTTGTGATCCAGACATGCCCCAGCAAGGCCCAAGGGAACCCCGTCAAGATCAGCGCACGCATCGCTTCCGCCGCGACCAGCATCAATCCCAGCATCCCGATCCGTCCAGGCGCAAGACGCGATGCCAGCCAAGCCGCGCCCCCCCAAAACAGGGCCGCCCCTGCCCCCATCATGACAATCGCGAAAGGGGCCATCCAGCCATGGCGCGCAATATCCACGAGAAACGGCTCGATAATCCACCGCAGGCTGAAAACGAAGTAACCGAATCCAAAGGCCCAGACGTGCAGCGCGGCCTGCCTTGTGGTCCGGCTGGTCGGATAGAGCATGAACAACGCGCCCAGCGCCAGAATAGTCGCAGGCCAAAGATCGAACGGGGCCTGCCCCAGACCCGCCATCGCGCCCAGAAGGGCCAGCAGGCCCAGCCTGCGCGTAACAGGCCAGGCCGCGAACTGCGCCAGACTGTCAGCCATTGCTTGCAGTGGAAAGACGGACCCGCAAACGCTTTACACGGCGTGGATCGGCATCGACGACCTCGAACTCCGGACCGTCGGGGTGCACAATCACTTCGCCCCGCGCTGGCAAATGGCCAGCAAGCATCGTGACCAGACCGCCCAGTGTGTCGATCTCTTCTTCGTCGATCTCTTCGTGCTCGGTCAGGTTCATCCCGATCTCGGCTTCGAAATCATCCAGATCAGTGCGGGCCTGCGCCAGATAGCAACCCGGTTTTTCCATGATCCAGCTCTTCGCTTCTTCGATATCGTGCTCGTCCTCGATCTCACCCACGACCTGTTCGATGACGTCTTCGATCGTGACAAGCCCATCGGTGCCGCCGTATTCGTCAATCACCAATGCCATGTGGATGCGCTCGGCCTGCATCTTTTGCAGCAACACCCCAAGCGGCATCGACGGAGGAACATAGATCAGCGGGCGCACCATCTCGCGCAGGTCAAGTTTGGAGCTTTTGCCATTGAAACCATGGCTCAGTGCAAAATCCTTGAGGTTGGCAATACCGATGGGGGTATCAAGCGTCCCGTCATAGACAGGCAAACGGGTCAGCCCACTTTCGCGAAACACTTCCACCAGTTCTTCCTTGGTGATTGTTACAGGCACCGCCACAATGTCAGGCTTGGGGATGGCAACATCCTCGACCCGCATCCGGCGTAGGTTCAGCATGCCCAGAACAGAACCTGCAGATTTTACGGTGGGGTTGGGCGTGTCCTCGTGCACCAAAGGTGCGGCGGGCGGGCGAAAAGCATTGCGCAAACGCGTCAGAAGCCCCGGTGTTGCTGTATTGTAATCCTGCTGCGCGCTTTGCGCTGCGCTAGACGGTCCTTCGCCAGTGTCGCCCATTTTGTCCTTACCTATGTGGGTCTGCGGACCCGATTAATCCTTATATGGGTCAGGAATACCCAATTTGCCAAGTATCTCTGTTTCCAGCCCTTCCATCAGGGTGGCGTCACGGTCACGTTCGTGATCGAACCCCAGCAGATGAAGTGTACCATGCACAAGTAAATGGATGGTGTGATCGCGCATCGGTTTGCCTGCCTCCGCAGCCTCGCGAGCGCAGGTATCAAATGCTAACGCGATATCGCCCAATTCGGCGTCAGGGCCCGGCTGTGGCGGTATGGGCATTTCACCGTCCACAGCAGCCGCCCTTGTCTCAGAGGGCCAACTCAGGACATTTGTCGGCTTGGGTTTGCCACGAAAGTCCGCATTCAATGCCGCTATACGCGCGTCATCGCAGGCCAGAATACTGATTTCAAACACCGAAGGTTCCAGCCCAAGCCGCTCGAGCGTGGCGTCCGTCGCGATGGTCGCCAGATCAGGGATATTGTTCCAACGGCTATCTTCGATCACGCAATCGACGGTCATTCGCGAATACACCGCATTATGCAGTCGCCAGCTCTTTGCATTGGTCAGGCCGTCTCATCTTTCTCGTAAGCTTCGATAATCGCAGCGACCAATGGATGCCGGACGACATCCTTGGACGAGAAATAGTTGAAACTGATCTTGGGGATGTTCTTGAGCAGTCTTTCCGCATCCCAAAGGCCCGAGTTCACGCCGCGCGGCAGATCAATCTGGGTACGGTCGCCGGTAATAACCATGCGGCTGCCCTCACCCAGTCGGGTCAGGAACATCTTCATCTGCATGGTGGTCGCGTTCTGCGCCTCATCCAGTACCACAAAGGCATTCGACAGGGTACGCCCGCGCATAAAGGCCAAAGGCGCAATTTCGATCACCTTTTCCTCGATCATTTTGGCCGATTGTTTGCCCGGAAGAAAATCGTTCAGCGCGTCATAAAGCGGCTGCATGTAGGGATCGACCTTGTCCTTCATATCACCGGGCAGATAGCCCAGTTTCTCGCCAGCCTCGACGGCAGGGCGGGACAGGATGATCTTGTCCACATGGCCCGAAATGAGCATGTTCACACCCACAGCGACGGCCAGATAGGTCTTGCCCGTCCCCGCAGGACCAATGCCAAAGGCCAGTTCGTTCTCGAACAGCGCCTTGACATAGGCTTTCTGCGCATCCGTCCGCGGTTCGACCAGCTTCTTGCGGGTCTTGATTTCGACGCGGGCGGGCTCGCCCTTGAAAAGCTCGATCTGGTCGCCATCACGGGCAGGGTCGAACATCGGCTCGGCACCCATGCGCAATTCGCGATCCAGATCACCCGGCTCCAATGTGCGCCCCGCTTCCAGCCGGCTGTAGAGGGATTGCAACACCTGCGTGGCCTCATGACGCGAGTCGTCCTCGCCGATCACGGCCAACTGGTTGCCGCGGCGCAGGATTTGCACGCCCAGTTTGTCTTCGATGGTCGTAAGATTGCGATCGTATTCGCCACACAGGTCGATCAGCAAAAAGTTGTCGGGAAATTCCAACAGGGCTTCTGTGGCAGCTTCAGCGGGTGGGGTCAGGGCACCGGTGGCCAATCAGCTCTCCTTTGAGTCTATATATAGCTATGGTGGCGTTTCGGACCGCAAGGCGCAAGGTGTCAGCGACGAATGTCACACGATTGAGACAAAGAAATCTGTCACGGCCCACAAGATTTCACGCCCTGCGCTGAATTTTCGTGCAAGCGCTGTGTCATCAAGACAATTGGACTGGGCGCGCGATCTGCGCCAAGGTGGAATGACAAGGGACAAATCGAAAGAGACATTACCCGTGATCCACCCTGATATTGTGACCTTCGATCTGGATGGCAAAGGCGGGGCGGTCGCGCTTGCACCCGGCGATTTCGCGGAAACTGCACGTCTTGAACGGACAGAAGGATTTGTCTGGCAACATCTCAAGCGCGATCACCCCGATACATCCGCGCTGCTTTCAGCCTGTGGTCTCGACAGTTTCGTCATCGACGCGCTTACCGCAGACGAAACACGTCCGCGCTGCACAGTTCATGGCGATGGTATTCTGTTGAACCTGCGTGGTGTGAACCTTGATCCCGGTTCGGAACCAGAGGACATGATATCGGTCAGGCTTTGGCTGGAAGAACATCGGGTCATCGGTGTATGGGTCCGCCCGCTTCAGGCCATGGGTGATCTGATCGGCGCAATAGAGCGGGGTGTCGGCCCGGTTTCCCCCGGCGATCTGGTTGCCAAGCTGGCGTTGCGGTTGACGGACCGTGCAGAACCCTCGGTGACTGATCTGAACGAACAGATTGATGATCTGGAGGAAGAAATGTGGGACGGAAAGGTCGAAGGGCGGCGCGCGAGTCTGGCAAACCTGCGCCGCAGGGCGATTGTTTTGCGCCGCCATTTCCTGCCGCAGCGCGACGCCCTGACGACCTTGGAGATCGAAGATGCGCCATGGCTGACCAACCACGACCGTGCACGCCTCCGCGAGGCTTCAGAGCGCGTCAGCCGCTTTGGGGAAGAACTCGACGCGATCCGCGATCGCGCCCAGATCGTTCATGAAGAAATCATGGACCAGCGGGCAGAGGGCATGAACCAGCGCATGCTCGTGCTATCGGTGGTGGCGGCGATCTTTTTGCCCCTGAGCCTGCTGACGGGGCTCTTGGGTATCAACGTGGGTGGCATTCCGGGCAGCAGTAACCCAAATGCCTTTGTCATCGTCTGCGGCCTGCTTGTCGTGATTGGTATAGTGCTGCTCTGGTGGTTCAAGCGCGCAGGGATGCTGAAGTAGGGTGAGATTCAATCCACCCTAGAGCAAAGCGCCTTTCAGTGAATTGGGGCTGTCCTGGACCACTTTGACACGGCACACCTGCCCCAGCACCTCTGCCGGAGCATCGGCATAGACCGCGTGCAGATATTCGGACTTGCCGATCATCTGCCCTGCCTCGCGGCCGGCCTTTTCGAACAGCACTTTCACTTCGCGCCCCACCATCGCGGCCTGCGTCGCCTGCTGTTGTTCACGCAAGAGCGTCTGTAACCGCTGCAAACGGTCGTTCATCACATCCTCCGGCAGTTGCGGCTTTTCCGCCGCCGGAGTTCCCGGACGGGTGGAGTATTTGAACGAATAGGCCTGCCCGTAGTGGACATCGCGGACCAGTTGCATCGTATCCTCAAAATCTTGCTCGGTCTCGCCGGGGAAACCTACGATAAAATCGCCAGAGAGCAGCAGATCAGGGCGCGCCGCCCTGATCCGTTCGATCAGCTTGATATAGCTTTCGCCCGTGTGCTTGCGGTTCATCGCCTTGAGAATCCGGTCCGATCCCGACTGCACGGGCAAATGCAGATAGGGCATCAGCTTTTCACAGGTGCCATGTGCATCGATCAATGCGTCGTCCATGTCGTTGGGGTGTGACGTTGTGAAACGGATACGCTCCAGCCCGTCGACCTTGTCCAATGCCCAGATCAAGCCAGCCAGACCGCGCTCATGGCCGTGATATGCATTTACGTTCTGGCCCAGAAGCGTGATTTCCTTCACACCGCTTTCCACCAGCTCCTGTGCTTCGCGGATGATCCGGTCTGCAGGTCGTGACACCTCGGCGCCGCGGGTATAGGGCACGACACAAAAAGCGCAGAACTTGTCACAGCCTTCCTGCACGGTCAGAAACGCAGTGGGACCTCGCTTGGCCTTGGCCCGTGCCTTGAGCGTATCGAATTTGTCATCATCTGGAAAATCGGTGTCGAGCGCCTTGGCACCCGACCGCACCGCATCTTCCATCGCTGGCAGGCGATGATAACTTTGCGGTCCGACCACAAGGTCCACCATCGGCTGGCGCTTGATGATTTCTTCACCCTCGGCCTGCGCAACACAGCCGGCAACACCGATCTTCAGGTCAGGGTTTTCAGCCTTCAGCCCCTTGAAGCGCCCCAACTCGGAATAGACCTTTTCAGCCGCTTTTTCACGGATATGGCAGGTATTGAGCAGAATCATATCTGCATCATCGGGCGTCTGGGTTTCGACATAGCCTTTGCCGCCCAGCGCCTCGGCCATGCGTTCACTGTCATAGACATTCATCTGACAGCCATAGGTCTTGATATAAAGCTTCTTCGGCGCGGACATGGGGCAAGCTCGTGGGTTGGGATAACCCGCGCCTTCTAGCGGCTTGGCGGAATGCTTGCAATGCGGCCGGTTATCACCGATTTTGCACCCGTTCTTCTAGGATGCGAGCCTTCATGCATTATCCATCTCTTGCGGCACTGGCCAGCGATGCCAGACTGACCTTGTCAAAGGGACCGATTGCATTGATCCTTATCGAGGACGATGTCGAGGTCGCGAGCACAATCGCCCATCATGCAAAGGCAGGCTTTGCCAATCTCGTTGCGTTCTGCGCACCCGCGCAGGCGCTGCCGTCAGAGCTACCCGAGAATTTCCATCGTGTGGATTTTGATGTCAGCGCCGAGGACGCGCTACAGACAATCGCAAACACGATGATCAGGGCCTTCCCGGAGCAGTGGCTCTACTACTGCTATAATGCCGAATACCTCTTCTATCCGTTCTGCGAAGATCGCAGCGTTGGCGAGATGCTGGGCTTTATGCGCGAAGAGCGGCGGGACACAGTGATGTGCTATATCATTGACCTATATGCAAAAAATCTGTCATCCCATCCCAACGGGGTTGATCGCGACAGCGCCTGTTTTGACAAATCAGGCTATTATGCACTGGCTCGCGAGGATGCGGATGGGCAGGCGCTTGAACGACAGGTCGCGGTCTTTGGCGGCTTGCGTTGGCGGTTTGAAGAGCACATCGCCAAAGCGCGTCAACGGACCGACCGCATCTCTTTTTTCCGCGCACAAGCTGGGCTGAAAATGCTGCCCGACAGGTCCTTCAATATCGCGGAATACAACACCTATGCCTGCCCCTGGCATAACAATATGACCGCTGCCATCTGTTCCTTTCGCACCGCCAAGGCATTGCGGCGCAACCCGGGCAGTCGCGCCGTCATTGATACATTCCACTGGCCACAATCCGAACCCTTTACGTGGAAATCACAACAGCTTCTGGATTTGGGTCTGATAGAGCCGGGACAGTGGTTCTGACGACCTGATTCACTTGGCGGTGTAAAGAGCAATAGGGCCAGTCGCTTGGCCGCTTGACCAGACCTGCATGAAGCGGTGCTGACCGGATCAGGTGCATATGCAAAGCCAGATCATCCGCGTCGCGGATCAGATGTTCCCAGAACCCGCGCTGCCATATCCCGTTTTGACCGCCACTACGGCGACTCTTGGGGCTATCGCCTGGCGCGGGAACGTGACGCGAAAACCCCGACTTGATCGTACGCCAGCGTTTGGAGAAATCCGTGTCCCCATCCGGCAAGGTCCAGATCATGTGCAATTTGTTGGGCAGGATAACGGCGGCATCAATCTCAAAGGGCCAGCGTTTGCGACAGACCCGCGTGGCATCGCGCAAAAGGCCGATATGTGAGACAAGCAGATCGGCGCGCCGGTCCTGCAAGCGGACAGTAAAGAAATAGGTGCCACCGGGCACATGAACACGGCGATAGTCGGACATTCTGCGACCGTCGCCCAGCAAGGTTAATTATTCGTAAAACTGTCTGCACTGCGCGGTGGATCATCTTCCACCCTGAAAGTCAGGTACGCCGTAGCCTTATTACGACATCAACAGACGCGATCTCAGCACCTTCAGGCGCATCCGGCAGGTGGCGGATCTCTAACTCGTCCGCAGGTGCATCGGTCAGCTTGGCGGTGTCTTCCCAGTAGAAGTGCGGATGATCGGTCATGTTTGTGTCAAAATAGCTTTTTGATCCATCCACAGTGATCTCACGCATCAGCCCTGCATCGCAGAAGGCACGCAGCGTGTTATAGACCGTTGCCAACGACACTTTCTCATCCGCATTCGATGCCGCAGCAAACAGGCTCTCGGCGGTGACGTGCCGGTCCTGCCCATCACCCACCAGCAAAGATGCCAATGTCATACGTTGGCGCGTCGGACGCAAGCCAGCTCCGGCCAACCATTTGGTACTACGCTCTGTTGCTATATCGGTCATGATCGCTCTTTTTGACAACTGTTCTCAACTATATGGGAAGAATATCCCCCGGATCAAATAAAAACACTCGGAAACCCGCCGCACTTGCTCTCATAAACCGCAGGGTGATAGAGGTCAGGGAACGCAGTTAAGAAGAATGAGACCACCAATATGGCGGATTACCCAACCAGTTTTGACAAAGACGACCTGCTGAAGTGTTCCCGTGGCGAGCTTTTCGGTGACGGCAACGCGCAGCTTCCTGCCCCGCCGATGCTGATGATGGACCGGATCACGGATATCTCGGGCGATGGTGGCGCACACGGCAAAGGCCATGTGGTGGCAGAGTTCGACATCACCCCTGATCTGTGGTTCTTCGAATGCCATTTCCCCGGCAACCCCATCATGCCGGGCTGCCTTGGCCTTGATGGTCTGTGGCAGTTGACCGGTTTCAACCTTGGCTGGCGCGGCTGGCAGGGGCGCGGCTATGCGTTGGGCGTCGGTGAGGTAAAGCTGACCGGAATGGTGCGTCCAGACCGCAAGATGCTGACCTACAAGGTAGATTTCACCAAAGCCATCCAGACCCGCCGCCTGACAATGGGTGTCGCCAACGGTATCGTTGAGGCCGATGGCGAGGTGATTTATCAAGTTACAGATATGAAGGTCGCCTTGTCCGAGAGCTGATGCTCTGGCCCTGACGTCCCAGCTTAGAGGAGAGGTGCCCATGCGCCGTGTTGTTGTCACAGGACTCGGGATCGTATCGCCGATCGGGAACAATGCCGAAGAGGTGCTGGCGGCCCTCAAGACCGGCAAATCAGGGATCGAAGCCTCACCCGAGATGGTCGAGCACGGATTTCGCAGCCAGATCGCGGGAACACTGAAGATCGACATCAAGGATCACGTGGACAAGCGCACCCTGCGTTTCATGGGGCCGGGGGCGGCATACGCGCACATCGCCATGGGTCAGGCAATTGCAGATGCCCAACTGACCGAAGACCAGATCGTGAACCCCATGACCGGCCTGATCGCCGGCTCTGGCGGGCCGTCGACCTCGGCTATTCTGGCGGCGCACGAAGTGGTCAAGACCACTGGCTCCACCAAACGTATCGGCCCTTTCGCGGTGCCAAAAGCGATGTCCTCGACCGTCAGCGCCAACCTCGCGACGTCCTACAAGATCAAGGGGATGAACTTTTCGATCACCTCTGCCTGCTCGACCTCACTGCATTGCATCGGCATGGCCGCGCAACAGGTGGCGCTGGGCAATCAGGACATCATGTTCGCTGGCGGTGGCGAGGAACTCGACTGGACGCTGTCATGCCTCTTTGACGCGATGGGCGCAATGTCGTCGAAATACAATGATACGCCTGAACGGGCGAGCCGGGCCTTTGACGCCGACCGCGACGGGTTCGTGATCGCAGGCGGGGGCGCGATGGTGGTGCTGGAAACACTGGAAAGCGCGCAGGCACGCGGCGCGAAAATCTATGCCGAGGTCACCGGTTTCGCGGCCACCTCTGACGGGGCCGACATGGTCGCCCCCTCGGGCGAAGGCGGCGAACGGGCGATGCGCGGTGCGCTCAAGACACTGCCAGAGGGCCGCAGGGTCAGCTATATCAACGCGCATGGTACGTCGACGCCTGTGGGTGACGTGGGCGAAGTCGAAGCGGTGCGCCGCGTCTTTGGCAAAGGCAGCACGCCGCCGATCAGTTCGACCAAGTCGATGACGGGCCACAGCCAGGGTGCCACCGGCGCGCAAGAGGCCGTCTATTGCTTGCTGATGCTGGAAAACGACTTCATCGCACCGTCGATCAACGTGGAAAACCTCGACCCAGCCCTGGACCCTGCAGAGATCGCCACTGTGCTGGTGGAAAACGCAGGACTGGACACTGTGATGACCAACTCGTTCGGCTTTGGCGGGACCAACGGCTCTATGCTGCTTTCGAAACTCAAGGATTGATCCGATGACCATTTCAATGCAGGGCAAACGCGGGTTGATCATGGGCGTGGCCAACGAACGGTCGATCGCATGGGGCATCGCCAAAGCGATGGCCGAGGCCGGCGCGGAACTTGCCTTCACCTATCAGGGTGAAGCTTTCGGCAAGCGCCTTGAACCACTGGCCCAGTCTGTCGGCTCGGACATCATGGTAGATGTTGATGTGACGGATGATGCCAGCATGGATCTGGCATTTGAGACCCTCAAGGACCGCTGGGGCAAGCTGGATTTTGTTGTTCATGCTATCGCCTATTCCGACAAGAACGAATTGACGGGGCGGTTCATCAACACCAGCCGTGAGAACTTCAAGAACTCGCTCACGATCTCTTGCTATTCTTTCATTGATGTCGCCAACCGTGCCTCGCAGATGATGCCCGATGGCGGCACGCTCCTGACACTGACCTATCAAGGCTCGAACCGCGTAACCCCGTTCTACAACGTGATGGGCGTAGCCAAGGCCGCGCTGGAGTCAGCGACGCGCTATCTGGCCAATGATCTTGGACCACAGGGCATTCGCGTAAATGCAATCAGCCCGGGGCCGATGAAAACACTGGCGGGTGCCGCGATCGGCGGTGCGCGCAAGACCTACAAGCACACGGACATGAATGCGCCATTGCGGTCAAATGCCACGCTTGAGGCAGTGGGCGGTACAGCCGTCTATCTTGCTTCTGATGCGGGGGCCTGCACAACAGGTGAAATCATCCGCGTTGACGGTGGTTTCCATGTCTTGGGCATGCCGCAGCCCGATCATCTGGTATGAGCACAAGAAACGGCCCCGTCACCGGACGGGGCCGTAATTTCAATCATGCGGCAAAACGCGCCTAGGCCGCGTCAATCCCGACAACCTCGATCGCGAAGTTCAGGTCTTTGCCTGCCAGCGGATGGTTCGCATCCAGCGTGACCTCGGTCTCGGTCACGTCGGCCACGGTGACAGGGACCACCTGCCCTTGAGGCGTTTGCATTTGCAGCTGTGTACCAACGGCCACTGGAATTTCTGCGGGGATCTGATCACGCGGGACGGCTTGACGGGCATCGGGGTTGTGCTCGCCATAGGCCTCTGCACAAGGAACGTTCACATCCTTTTTGTCACCAACGGCCATGCCGGGGATCGCGGCATCCAGCCCCTTGATGATCTGTCCTGATCCCACAACAAATTCCAGCGGGTCGCGCCCTTCAGAGCTGTCAAAAGTCTCGCCGTTGTTGAGCGTGCCGGTATAATTGATCCGGACCGTGTCGCCTGGCTTTGCCTGGCTCATATCATTTCCTTTCGTTTTCTGTGCGACCGCAGGCTAGGGAAACGAAGGATGGGATGCAAACCGATTACCTCTTTTCGACAGTCGGCAGGCGTGACAGGTTACGTCCAATCGCGGGAGGACAACATGCCTATCACCACCTATGTCTTTGACGCTTATGGCACATTGCTGGATGTCAATGCCGCAGCACAGGCTGCAAGCCGCGAACCGGACCATGCGGTTCTGTCCGATGTCTGGTCTGCGGTGGCACGCGACTGGCGGCGCAAACAACTAGAATACACATGGTTGCGGGCCGTGGCGGGCCGTCACACCGATTTCTGGCAGGTGACACAGGATGGCCTTGACTGGGCATTAGAAGCGCATGGGCTGACGGCACCGACGACCCGCACGCGACTGCTTGAACTCTATTGGGAGCTGGCCGCCTATCCAGAGGTGCCGCCGATGCTGAAAGCACTGAAGGCGGCGGGAAAGACAACCGCGATCCTGTCTAACGGATCGCCTGATATGCTGGCAGCGGCAGTTGCTTCGGCTGGGCTAGCGGCGGATCTCGACGCTGTTTTGAGCGTTGAGCATGTCGGCGTCTTCAAACCGCATGACCGTGTCTATGACATGGTCGGCGCACAATTCGGATGCCCCAAGGATGATGTGCTTTTTGTCTCCTCCAACGGCTGGGACGCCGCAGGCGCAGCCGGTTACGGCTTTCGGACCGCTTGGGTCAATCGCGCAGGCGAGCCAATAGACAGGCTCTACGCCCGGCCGCAGCATGTCCTGCCGGACCTGACCACCATACCGGAGCTTGCCTGATGCCCAGCTACACATCGACCGACGGGCTGACCCTGCACTACACCGATGAAGGTCAGGGATTGCCCGTCATTGCACTGGCTGGCCTGACCCGCAACGGCGCGGACTTTGATCATGTCGCGCCGCATCTGCCTGTCCGCCTGATCCGGCCCGACTATCGCGGGCGGGGGCAATCGGACTGGGCGAATCCCACAACCTACACGATCCCGCAAGAGGCGCAGGATGTGCTGGCGCTGATGGACCATCTCGGGCTTGAAAAGGCCGCGATCCTCGGCACCTCGCGCGGTGGGCTTATCGCGATGGTTCTGGCAGCAACGGCCAAGGATCGACTGCTTGGCGTGGCGCTGAACGATATCGGGCCTGTCATCGCTGAAAAGGGGCTGGAGGTCATCAAGGGCTATATTGGCCGGAACCCTGCACAGAAAACATATGCCGAAGCCGCCCGTGCGCGCGCCAAACTGTGGACCCACTTCACGGATGTGCCGATGGACCGCTGGCTGGCAGAGGTCAAAGCGCATTACAGGGAAACCGACAAAGGGCTGGTCATCCGATATGACCCGAAACTGCGCGATGCGGTGCTGGAAGCGTTCGACGCGACGCCACCTGATCTGTGGCCACTATTTGATGCCATGGAAGGGTTGCCGCTGGCTCTGATCCGGGGGGCAAATTCCGATTTGCTGACCACGGAAACAGCGGATGAAATGGCCCGTCGTCGCCCCGACATGATCCGCGCCGATATCCCAGGTCGCGGACATGTTCCCTTCCTTGATGAACCGCTGGCACTGGATGCGCTGCAAAAATGGCTGGAGAAACTAGAATGAACATCGACATGATCCGCGCGGCGGCAGGCCGCCTGAAAGGTCACGCGCGGCGGACGCCGATCCTGACGTCGCCCTTTCTGGACGAGATCGCCGGTCGCCGCGTTTTTGTGAAGGCCGAGTGTTTGCAACACACCGGATCCTTCAAGTTTCGTGGAGGATGGTCCGCTGTTTCATCGCTGACAGACAACGCGCTGAAGACAGGGGTTATTGCCTTTTCCAGCGGCAATCACGCGCAAGGTGTGGCCCTTGCAGCCCGCGAACACGGCGCGCCAGCAGTGATTGTGATGCCTGGCGATGCGCCCACCATCAAGATCGAGAACACGCGCGCGCTGGGGGCGGAAGTGGTGCTTTATGACCGTGCGACCGAAGACCGCGACGCGATTGGCGCACGGCTGGCGCAAGAAAGGGGCCTGACCCTGATCAAACCTTTTGATGAACCACAAGTGATTGCCGGACAAGGCACCACGGGGCTTGAAATTGCTGAAGATATGAACGCGCTCGGCGTGACCGAGGCCGATGTCATGGTCTGTTGCGGCGGCGGCGGGCTGACCTCTGGTATCGCGCTCGCTTTGGCGGCAGATGCGCCCGGTTTGCGGGCGCGTCCGGCAGAGCCGGAAGGATTTGATGATGTGACACGCTCACTCAAGAGCGGCAAGATCAAAAGGAATGCAAGACTGGATGGGTCGCTTTGCGATGCGATCATCACACCGCAACCCGGCAACCTGACCTTCCCGATCATGCGCGAACACTGCGGACCAGGTGTGGTAGTGACCGAAGAAGAATGTCTGCATGCTGTCGCGCTTGCCTTCGAGCGACTGAAGATCGTTGTGGAACCGGGTGGTGCTGCGGCGCTTGCCGCCGCGCTGTTTCATCCCAACGAATTCAGCGAAGACGCGGTAATCGCTGTTGCGACGGGTGGTAATGTTGATGCAGATATTTTTGCACGCGCTCTGGAAACATTAGCCCATTGAAACAAAAGATTACACCACCATTATCAACAATACGAGGCGACCAACACCGGCCTGTGCCGCTTGGTCATCCCGATGCCTGAGATTTTTCGGGGCGAGGTGCGCATCAACGCCGAAGTGCACGGGCATGAGCAACACCCGGCGGTCGTGTTTTCCAGCGCGCTGGGGACAACGCTGCAACTCTGGGCTCCAATCCTGCCGCATCTGCCCAAGGACTTGCGGATCATCCGCTACGACATGCGAGGACATGGGCGTTCGGATGTGCCCTCAGCCCCCTATTCGATGGGTCAGCTTGTCAGCGATGCCGAGGCGGTTTGCGATCAGCTTAATGTCAAGGACGCCTTATTTGTCGGTCTCTCTGTTGGCGGGATGATCGCGCAGGGTCTGGCGGTCAAGCGGCCCGATTTGATCCGCGCGATGGTTCTGTCCAACACAGCCGCCAAGATTGGTAATCCCCAACTCTGGCAGGACCGGATCGACACGATCAGGGCCGCGGGGATGATCGCCCTGTCCGACGACGTCATGAAACGCTGGTTCGGGCGGGATTTCTACGGGACGCCACAGATGGCACCTTGGAAGGCGATGGTCGAAGCGACAGACGTCGAAGGCTACGCAGGCGTCAGTGCCGCGATTGCAGGAACCGATTTCTACACGCCGACCAGCGGATTGCGCATCCCAACGCTGGGTATTGCCGGCTCTGAGGATGGCTCAACACCGCCCGATCTGGTGCGTGAAACGATCGACTTGATCCCGGGCTCCCAGTTTGCGCTGATGCGCCGCGCCGGACATCTGCCCTGCGTCGAACAGCCCGAGGCATTCGCAAAGCATCTGTGTGATTTTCTGTCCGCGACAGGCCACCTTGACAGCCGCTCTGCATAATGACGCTTGCAAACTGAACCGAACGGTTTAACCCTGCGCCGATGAACAAACGGCTTGCTGTCACATTTATTCTGATTTCGATTATGCTCGACAGCATGGGGATCGGGTTGATCATGCCTGTGATGCCGGATCTGATCCAAGAGGTTGAAGGACAAGGTATCGGCGCGGCCGCAGTCTGGGGGGGTATCATGGCCACCACCTTTGCATCCATGCAATTCCTGTTCGGACCAACCCTTGGCAGCCTGTCAGACCGGTATGGCCGCAGGCCGATACTGCTTATTTCGCTGGTCATCATGGCTTTTGACTATGTGCTGATGGCGCTGGCCCATACGATCTGGTTGCTGATCATTGCGCGGGTGATCGGCGGCATCACTGCAGCCACGCAAGCGACATCAGCGGCCTATATGGCCGACATCTCTGCACCACACGAGAAAGCGGCCAACTTCGGCCTGATCGGCGCGGCTTTTGGTGTGGGCTTCGTGCTTGGACCGCTGATTGGCGGTGCGCTTGCAGAGTATGGCACGCGCGCGCCTTTCTGGGCTGCGGCCTTTCTGGCCGCCGGAAATGCCGTCTTTGGCTACTTCATCTTGCCTGAAACCGTCACTGACCGGATCCGCCGCCCCTTTGAATGGCGCCGCGCGAACCCTTTGGGCGCTTTCAGGAACATCGGTGCATTACCCGGTCTGAAGCGGCTGCTGCTGATCGCATTCGTCTACACGATCGCATTCTTTGTCTACCCCGGTGTCTGGGCCTACTTCGGCGCCGAGCGGTTCGATTGGGGACCGGGGATGATCGGGCTGTCGCTGGGCCTTTTCGGGATCGGGATCGCCATTGTGCAAGGGGTGCTGATCCGACCGATCCTGAAGAGGATCGGAGAACGTAAGGCGGTCATTCTGGGCCTGTCCGTCGATGTGATCGCATTTGTCGCCCTTGGCTTTGTGGCTAACGGGTGGGTCGCACTGGCCCTCACCCCGCTGACCGCGCTGGGATCCATCGCAGGTCCGGCGCTGCAGGGGATCATGTCACGTACAGCGTCGGATGACCAACAGGGAGAATTGCAAGGCACCCTGACTTCGATCAACGCGGTTGCGACCATTCTGGCACCGCTCTTGGTCACGCAGACGTTCTGGTACTTCACCCAAGGCAGTGGCCCGGTTTATCTGCCCGGCGCGCCGTTTCTGCTGTCGGCGCTTCTTACCATTGGGTGCATCATTGTCTTTATCCAGACCCCACGGCCCAGTCGCGCCCGTATTACCTGAACGACGCTTTCAGACTTGCATAGGCGGACGACCCACAGCAGGGTCATCCCTGACATACGAACCAAGGACTGCACGCATGCCACAGATCAAAGCCGCCGTTTGCCGTGAATTCGGCGCCCCATTGACCATAGAGACTGTCACCCTCGCCGCACCGCAATTGGGCGAAGTCGAAGTGACGCTGAAAGCCTGCGCGATCTGCCATTCGGACATTTCCTACATTGACGGCGGTTGGGGTGGCACCCTGCCTGCGGTTTATGGGCATGAGGCCGCAGGCCACATCAGCGCTGTCGGCGATGGGGTGCGGGGCGTCGCGGTCGGTGATCCGGTCGTGGTGACACTGATCCGCGCCTGCGGGACATGCCCTTCCTGCGCAGGCGGCAAACCCGTCGCTTGCGAAAGCGACATGGCCAGCGGGCCGATCACCGGCGCCGAAGGAGAACCCATGCATCAGGCCATGAACACAGGTGGCTTTGCCGAGCGGGTCGTGGTCGATCAAAGCCAAGTGGTCAAGCTTCCTGATGGGATCGAAATGGAGGCCGCTTCGCTGCTGGCTTGCGGCGTCATCACCGGCGTTGGCGCTGTTGTCAATGCCGCACATCTGCGGGCCGGTCAGGATGTTGTTGTCATTGGGGCCGGCGGCGTCGGCCTCAATGCGATCCAGGGAGCACGGATCGCTGGCGCGCGGCGGATCATCGCGGTGGATATGTCGGAAGAGAAACTTGCCATTGCCAAAGAGTTCGGGGCAACCGACGGTGTACTTGCGACCGAGCCAAAGCCATGGCGCATTGCCAAAAAGGCACTTGGCCGTGGGGCTGATGCAGTCTTTGTCACTGTGGGTGCGATCCCGGCCTATGACACCGCCCCGCAGTATCTGGCGAACGGCGGCAAGGTGATCATGGTCGGCATGCCCCATTCGGGGGCCATGTCCACTTATGAACCCGTGATGCTGGCGGCGACCGGCCAAGGCATGGTGGGCTCGAAAATGGGGGATGTTGTTATTGCGCGGGACATACCGTGGATGGTTGATCTCTATATGCAAGGACGGCTGAAGCTGGACGAACTGATCTCGGGCCGCTGGACGCTGGAACAGATCAACGAGGCGATCGCGGACACCAAGACAGGGTCTGCCAAGCGGAATGTGATTGTGTTTGACTAGGCCGTAACTGCACAACGCCGGATCACGCGTCGCCCTCACTCTATCGAAAGGCCATAGCCATGAAACTTGCCGATCTTGATGTGATTGTCACCGCGCCACCCGCCCCGGGATGGGGTGGACGCTACTGGATCATCCCCAAGGTAACGACCGACACCGGCATTGTCGGCTATGGCGAGTGCTATGCTTCTTCGGTCGGGCCGGAGGCGATGAAGGCCGTGATCAACGATGTCTTTGAACGCCATATGGCGGGCGAAAACCCCGAAAACATCGAATTGATGTTCCGCCGGGTCTATTCGTCGGGGTTCACCCAACGGCCCGACCTGACCGTGATCGGCGCATGGTCGGGCCTCGAAATGGCCTGTTGGGATATTCTGGGCAAGGATCGCGACCGCCCGGTGCATGCCCTTATCGGGGGGCAGATGAATGACCGCATCCGCGCCTATACCTACCTCTACCCACGCCTATCACATCCCCTGCCCGACTTTTGGGCCAGCCCCGATATGGCTGCAGAGGTGGCTCTTGATATGGTCGAGAATGGCTATACGGCGGTCAAGTTCGACCCTGCAGGCCCCTATACGGTTCGTGGCGGGCATATGCCTTCGATGTACGATATTTCGCTCTCGGTCGCCTTTTGTCGGTCTATCCGCGAGGCCGTCGGCGACCGCGCGGACCTGCTTTTCGGGACGCACGGCCAGTTCAGCACCGGTGGCGCCATCCGGTTGGGCAAGGCGCTCGAACCCTATAGTCCGCTCTGGTACGAAGAACCGGTCCCGCCTGACAATGTAGCCGCAATGGCAAAGGTTGCCGGTGCCGTGAGCATACCTGTTGCCACCGGCGAACGATTGACGACAAAGGCGGAATTCGCACCCGTTCTGCGTTCGGGCGCGGCGACGATCCTGCAACCCGCCCTCGGGCGTGTCGGCGGCATTTGGGAAACCAAGAAGATTGCGGCGATGGCAGAGGTCTATAACGCCCAAATGGCCCCGCATCTTTATGCCGGACCTGTCGAATGGGCGGCGAACATCCAGCTTGCGGCATCCATTCCCAACATCCTGATGGCTGAAACGATCGAGACGCCGTTCCACAACGATCTGATAAGAGGAACGATCGCGGTCGAGGACGGCTATGTTCCCGTGCCCACCAGTGCAGGCCTTGGGATCGACTTTGACGAAGACCTAGCCCGCGCGCACCCATATGACGACGATGGATTGCACCTTCAAATGCAGGAAGACCCGATTGGCTATCATGGTGTGAACAGTTTTGCCGGTGGCGCACCGGTCAAACGCGACTGAGGCTCCCCCTTTTGTTTTGTGGCCGCCTGACCTAGTATTGAACTGCGTTCATTTTCTCGAGGAACAAATGGCCACAAAAACCGAGATGCGCAGGCAGGAATTGCGCGAAAAGCTGATCATCATTGCCGAACAGACCATTGCCGACAAAGGCCTCAGCGCCCTGCGCGCGCGTGATCTGGCCAAAGAGGCAGGTTGCGCTGTCGGTGCGATCTATAATGTCTTTGGCGATCTGACCGATCTGGCACTTGCCGTGAACGCGCGCACCTTTCACCGCCTTGGCGCTGATGTGGCCGAAGCCTTGGCCGATGCACCCGAGGATCCCGTTGAGCAATTGGTCGTAATGGCGCAGGCCTACCACCGTTTTGCGGCCGGCAACCATCTAAGCTGGCGCGCGCTCTTTGATGTCGAACGCGCACCGGGACAATCCGCACCCGATTGGTATCTTGCCGAGATGGGGCAGTTGTTTGCCTATATCTCAGATCCGCTTGCCGTCCTTTTCCCTGATCGGGGTGCCGAAGATCTCGCGCTTCTGACACGAGCACTCTTTTCATCCGTCCATGGCATTGTGCTCTTGGGGTTGGACGAAGCCAGTGCAGGCGTGTCGACGGATAATATCGACCGGATGATCGCTCTTGTTCTCAGGCAGTTTGCTACCGTTTCAAAATAAATTTGAACATTGTTCATAATTTGACTTGAACTCTGCTGACAGTGTCGTTATTTCCATTTCATGAACAACGTTCATACTCGTACTGAAACGGAGATTAGGATGTTCAAGACACTTGCTACATTGATCAACGGGCAAAACGCGCGCGCCGAGGACCGGGTTCGCGACGCCTTTGCCATCGAGTTGATAGACCAGAAGATTCGCGAAAGCGAAAGCAGCCTCCGCGCGGCCAAGGCCACGCTTGCCAGCCTGATCCAGCGGCAGCGATCCGAAGAAAAACAGCATACCGCTCTGAAGAACCGGATCACGGATTTAACCAAACGCGCCAAAGACGCATTGGACAACGACCGTGAAGACATGGCTGCCGAGGCTGCACGTGCCATTGCCAACATGGAAAACGAACTAGCACTGCGCAGTGAAACGCTGGATCGGCTGGCGCAAAAGGTCATCCGGCTGCGCAACTCGATCGAAAGCGGTCATCGCCGGATCATTGACCTCAAACAGGGCGCTATTCAGGCGCGCGCTGTACGCCGCGAACAAAATATCCAGATGCAAATGTCAAAGACAGGTGTCCGCAACAGCAGCGTAGAAGAGGCAGAGGAGTTGATCTCTCGAGTGTTGGGTCATGATGACCCGTTCGAGCGCAGCGAAATCCTTGCCGATATCGACCGCGATCTGGATGGTGACAACCTTGCCGACCGGATGGCCGACGCGGGCTTTGGCAGCGCGACACGGTCAACCCCCGACGATGTCCTTGCACGGCTGAAATCGGACAAGAAATAACTTCTCCATTGAAAGGAAAAACCAATGCTTAACAAAAATTCAGACAATGGCCTGATTATGTTCGTCAACCTGCTGGGAGTCGGCGTTGCCTACGGCATGCTTGGCATTTCGCTCTGGCTGTCGACAGACGTGCCGCTTTCGACCAAAGGCTTTTGGGCCATGTCGGTGATGATGCTGACCCTCGCGCTGGTGAACTTTGTCAAATACCGCTTTGACGAACGCATGTCAGAAGACCGCATCCAGCGGATTGAAGACGCCCGCAACGAAAAACTGCTTGAAGACTACGTCAGCGAAGCCCGTTGATGGCTGACTGCCCTGCCCCGCATCCCCGGGGCGGGGCTTTTGTCTTTTCAAACACCTTTCCCTTCGGCAAAGTCATTCCATGAAGTTCTTGCGTCAATTTGCAGCCCGGATCGTTGGCCAGTCCATCCGCATCTTTGCCCGTGCAATCACCGCTGTGCGGGCCGACTGGAAAGGCATCGAACCGGTACCGCGGCAACGCGTTTTCTACGCCAACCACACCAGCAATGCCGATATGCCCATGATCTGGTCGGTCCTGCCGCCAGCGATGCGCCGGACCGTTCGTCCGGTAGCCGCCGCCGATTACTGGCTCAAGAACAAGCTACGCGCCTTTGTCGGGCCGGAGGTGTTCAACTGTGTGCTGATCGACCGCCGCCCCGAAGTGGACGACAAACCGATGGACAAGATCATCGCGGCCCTTGACGAAGGATCGTCGCTGATCATCTTCCCCGAAGGCAACCGCAACATGACGGACGATCCCCTGCTGCCGTTCAAGGCGGGGCTTTACAACATGGGGCTTGCCCGCCCCGATGTTGATCTGGTCCCGACATGGGTCGCCAACCTGACCGAGATCATGCCCAAGGGCGAAGTTATCCCGTTGCCGCTGATCTGCACGGTGACTTTCGGCGAACCGATTCATGTCCGTGAAGGAGAAGGCAAGGACGACTTTCTGAAACGTGCGTCCGATGCGCTTTTGGCACTGCGGCCCGAGGTGCACACATGAGCAGCACCACAACCGACATTCTGCTGCTGGCCTTCGGCAGCTTTGGCATTCTGATCGCATTGACGGTCTTGGGGGAAATCCTGCGCGCGCGCCAGCCGGTGCATGAACCCAACCCTGTGCTTGACACCTACATGACACGTGTCCAGAGCTGGTGGGGCATGGTCGCCTTTATCGGTGCGGCGCTCTTGCTGGGCAAGCCGGGGATCATGACGCTTTTCGCCTTCGCGTCCTTTGCCGCCCTGCGCGAGTTTCTGACACTGACCGCCAAGGCGCAGGCCGACCACCTGTCGCTTGCACTGGCGTTCTTTGTTGTACTGCCGCTTCAATATGTCTTTGTCGGCATGGGCTGGACCGGACTTTATACGGTTTTCATTCCCGTTTACGCCTTTCTGTTTCTGCCAATGGTCTCGGCGCTGCGTGGCAACCCGCAGCGTTTCCTTGTCAGGGTGGCGGAAACGCAATGGGCGCTTATGATCGCGGTGTTCTGTGTCAGCCACGTGCCTGCCCTGATGTCATTGGACATAGAAGGCTATGGCGACCGCGCGCTCTTGTTGGTCGCCTTTCTTGTCATGGTCGTGCAATTCGGCGACCTGCTTGATTTCTTCTTCGGAAGACGGATCGGTCGGCGCAAAATAGCGCCGGGTCTTTCACCCAAGACATGGGAGGGCGTAGTCTGCGGTGTGCTGAGCGCGATGGTGATCGGCGCAATGCTGAACTGGATCACGCCCTTTGGTCTTGTCGGTGCCGCACTCATGGCGGGTGCTGCATCATTGGTCGGAATGTTTGGCAACCTCGTGGTGGCTGCAATC
The DNA here is from genome assembly GCA_964614205.1 of uncultured Loktanella sp. Taxonomy (GTDB): domain Bacteria; phylum Pseudomonadota; class Alphaproteobacteria; order Rhodobacterales; family Rhodobacteraceae; genus Yoonia. The sequence goes on from CAZTKF010000010.1 coordinate 27,783, forward strand.
AAGCGCGACCGCGGCGTGAAAGACTGGTCACATCTGATCCCCGGTCAAGGTGGTTTTGTCGACCAGCTTGATAGCGTGATCTTTGCAGCCCCGATTTTCTACCAGCTCACAAAGACGTTCTACACCTGACTGCGGACCGCAAACTGATGCAGCTTGGACAGGTTCTTGGCCACCAGTGTCCCGACTCCTCCAACACCGTGCCGCCGGATCGCGCGATAGTCTTCGCGGCTCTTGCGGATCAGATGGGCGAATGATTTGTTGCTGAGCCCGCCCATCTTCATTTGCACCATCACCTGCGGAATATAGGCCAGGCGAATATGCCCTGTGGTCAGGAACCGCAGCATCGCCTCGTAATCGCCTGCAATGCGATAGCTGGTATCATAGAGCCCGCCACGCATGAAAACCTCGCGCCGCAGATACAACGTCGGATGCGGCGGCATCCAGCCCCGCCTGAGGTGCGCGGCTGAATAGTGTCCGGCCTTCCAATTGCGAATAACGCGTGTCGGATCATCGCGGGCCACATATTGAAGATCACCATAAACCCCATCTATGGCTGGGTCTTTCAAGGCATTTGCCACCCATGCAAGCACCTTTGGCGCGGCCAGAACATCATCAGCATGCAAGAGCCCGATAACCGCCCCGGAGGCACGCCGGATACCGTGATTGACTGCGTCATAAATACCGCTGTCCGGTGTTGACTGAAGCGTCATCTGCGGATGCCCGTTCGCTGCCAGATAGGCCAGTGTTCCATCGGTCGAGCCCCCGTCCTGCACCACATGTTCAACATCCGTGTAGCTTTGCGCCTTGAGGCTTTCGAGCATGGCAGGCAACGTTGCACGCCCGTTCATCACAGCGGTCACAACCGAGATCTTCATGCAGCAAACTCCTTTGAAAGCGGATGAGCAGGGATGATCTCGATGCCGAGGACATCACGAATCGCGTCATGCGGTGTGGCGCCCGTAGCCGCCATATAGCGGCGCACCTCGGCCAGCTTGACGTCCACCAGGTAGCGGTACCAAAAACCCTGAAGCACATGAAACGCCCGCGCCCGCGGACCATCGCGAAAGCCGCCCCGCAATACGTAGCGATACGCAAAGTAGACACCTGCACGTAGGCCTGCAGGCAAACGGGCATAGAGATGCAGCTTCACCCAGCGTTTGACAGCGGCCTGCCCGTGGCCGGGCAAGTCGTGTGGCGCTGGCATCAATCCGTATTCGTGGCTGAGAACGTCTACCGCCTCGCGGCTGGCATAACCGGTGTGCTTGGCCACCCACCAATCCAGCGGGTTGCGGTTGTCGTCGATGATCCGGCCGCGCAAGTATGCTGTCGGACCATCCACGACGATATGTTCATCCATCCACCGCGCCTCGCACCGGCCTCGGCCTAACCGGAAAAGACGCAAGGTTGACACCGGAAACACGCCGCCATGGCGGACAAGCTGTCCCATGAACTTGATACCCCGCCCGACGTAGCATCCATCCACATCAGGCAGGCCTGCGGCAATCTCGGCGGCAAGTTCTGTGGTGATCACCTCATCCGCATCCAGACGCAGCACCCATCCGCGGCTGTCTGCAATCTGGTCAAGCGCCCAGTTGAATTGTGCGGCATGGTTGGTCCACGGGTTGTGCAACACCTCGGCACCGAGGCTGCGGGCGATCCGCACGGTGGCATCGGTCGACCCGCTATCGACGACCACGATGCGCTGCGCCACATCCCCCACGGATTTGATCGCCCGTGCGATATGCTTTGCCTCGTCCCGTGTGAGGATAATCACGGTCAGCGCGGTCATGCCGCCACTTCCCGTTGGGCCTGTGCGGCCAAGCCACGATACAGCGCCTCAAACGCATCAACCATCGCCGATGTCGCGAATGCGCGCCGCACCCATACGCGTCCGCGTGCGCCCATCGCGCGGAGATCTCCTGCGGCGAGCGATTCAATTTCAGCGGCAAGGTTGCTGCCTGGCAAATCGATGCAACGCCCGCATCCATGCCTTTCGACATCCTGCCAAGGCGTAGATTGGGTTGTCAGAACCGGCAGGCCATGGGCCAATGCCTCGGCCACGACAATCCCGAAATTCTCGGAGTGCGAGGGCAAAACAAAAAGATCGGCCTGCGCAAAGGCCGCAGCCTTTGCTGCACCCTCAACATGCCCGTGCAGGCGAATACGCCCTTGCGACAGGTTCGCCCGTAGCTGCAACATCCGCACATAAGCTGCATCGCCTGTTCCGTAGATATCGAGCGTAAATCTGACAGGCAGCGCGGCCATCGCTCCAAAAAGTGCCTCCAACCCTTTCTTGGGATGAAGACGGCTGAGAAACATCAACCGGCATTCATTGTCATTGGCTTGCCGCTCCGGGAGGCTTGGCGGCACATCAACTGCGTTGGGAATGATTGCGCAGGCTATCCCACCCAGACGCCGGATACTCTGCCGCGCCTCTTTGGTTGCGGTGACGTGCAGCACGGCATCGCGGGGGCGCAGCAAACTTGCGAGGTGTTCAAAACCACGCTTCATCTGCAGATGTGGCGCTTCAGGCCAGTCCTCGGTCGCCTGTAACGCCCCCCGAGGCGACCAGACGACCGGCCTGCCCAAGGCACGGGCCAGCACAAAAGCGGGCAGTGTGGGCATGTTGTAGGTGCCAGTCACATGGACAATGTCAGCCCAACGGATTGCGCCCGGCAAGCGTGCCAAAAGCCCCGGCGCAATACAGTGCCCAGCCATGCGATGGGCGTAGTGGACCGGGTAAGGAAGCGCTGCAGGTTGCACACGATCACTGATTGCGGGCCCCGCAGCATCCGAGGTGAGGACCCGCAATTCCACATCATCCAAGGCAGCAATGCCGTCGCAAATCGCCTTGGTCGACCAGATCGGCCCCCCCCAGTAGGTTGCAGGATAGAATGTCGGAACCACATGCAGAATTTTCATGCGGCAACCTCGCGTCGTGCGCGCTGACCAATCATGCGGGCCGGATTGCCCGCAACAATCGCCCCCGCAGGCACATCACGGGTCACGATAGCGCCCGCGCCAATGATTGCGTCCGCACCAATTGAACGACAAGACGGCATTACAATGGCCCGCATCCCGACCCACACGCCCGGTCCGATTGATTTTGGTACGGGCAACGGGCGGCTATGCGCATCATGTCCATGATCATGGGTCGCGATGACGGCATATTCCGAAATGACGACATCATCGCCCAGCCTGAGCCCGCCTACGGTATCAAGCAGCACGTGGCGATTTACCTGCACACGATCACCAACAATGAGAAACGCGTTTTCGCCTTCGGCCGCTGCCCCGACACCTGTCCAGAAGTAGCAATCCGTCCCGATCTCGACCCGCTGCGGATAGTCAAACCGGACACCGGCCTGAAAGCGCGTGCCAGCCCCCACCTGGGCCAGGCTGGCTCGGTGCAGGCGGGTGGCAACACGCATCGCGGCGCGCCGGTAAAGCGCTGATGCCACACGCAAAATCCAGAACCAGACCTTAAACATATGCGGCTCCTGATGATGGAAAGCGGCGGATTGGCCCAACCCGATAGCGCGGCACCGCAAGCGCTATCACCGCAAGGATAAGAACCGCCTGTGCCGCGGCACCGACGATGAAGCCACTGAAGGACGAATGCAGTGTTGCCTGCACAAACGGGTAGAGAAGGAGAGGATAAAAGTAGAAACCCCCAAACCGCAGGCAAGCCCGCGCCGAAAGCAGCAAAACCTCAAACCTGCGATACAGCCAGCCAAGGACAAAACCGACAAGAGCCCCTGCCCAGCCAAAATTCATAAAGGCCTCGCCTGGGCCGGTGACGTTGAACGCTCCGCCTGTCGACACCTGCATCACGTCACGCTTGAGGAATACACCCAGATCAATTGCAGGTTTGTCGATCCACAGCGCACGCGGCACCCAGCCGAATGTCCACCATCCATAGCTTTCGCCCAGCAGATACGACGCAGGCTGGACCCTGTCGGTGACCATGACCGCTGCATTGATATCAAGAAAATAGGTGGAGCCGACAATCTGATACAGAAGACCTGCATCACTACCGCGCAAAGCTGTCATATAGGCGCTGAGCCACAGAACCATTGCTGCCGCCGCTGTCAGGCCGGCCAGCGCGCGCAAACCAATCCGTCCCCCCAGCATCAGATATGTGGCGCTGCCAATGACCAGCAGTTCAACAAGCTCGAACCGGTCGCCCGAGATCAGCGCGATCAGCACCAAGAGGGCCCCGAGCACAGTTGTACAGGCAATCAGCGACGCAGTGCGCCGCACAAGCCCTTGCGCCAAGAGCAGCACAAAAGCGCATTTGGGAACAATAAAGAGCGTCTTTATCCCCGCAAGGGTCGCGCCAACGCCATCGCTTTGCACGTTGATCTGCTTGTCGTGATTGAACGCCGACAAAAGACCAGCGGACCAGACAGACAAACCGCGCGCTTGCAACAACAGCACAAATGCCAGCCCTGCCACAGCAAAGGCCCCCACAAAGAGCCACGTCTGGCGCACCAGCCCGTCGGCCACCATTCGCGCCTCTTGTATGGCGGGGGCCGGATCATTGGGGCGCACCGCAAAGCGATAACCCAGACACATCAATAGAATGAATCCTGCCAGATAAATCGCGCCTGTCGCCATCGCACCGGGGGTATCGATATAACGGGCATAGAACGCATATTCGGGCTTTGCGCCAAAAACGGCGACCTTCACCAGAAAACCAAGGGCACAGAAATATCCCAGCAAATGCATGGGGGACACCAGACGCACCATGCCATACCGCCACCCCATCCATAGCGGGATGACAGTACAGGTCAAAGCCAAGAGCACGATCAGGAAGCTTTCCATCGCCAGCCCTTTCCGCGCAACAAGACAGCCGCCGAGGTATCCACGCCAAGTTGACGTTTCACCGCCCACCAAAGTGCGATACCGCCCAATGTGATTGCTCCGGCATAGCCGAGCGCATTCGTTGTCGCGGTCAACTCTGCGCCCCACCACGCAAACCACGAAAGATAGAAAAGGATCATCAGCAAGCGCGCTGTCATGGCATAGGCAGGCATTTTGCAGAGGGTCGCGACACCAAAGCTGGAGGCGAAAACGACCTGCCCGAATGCACCAAGCAGCAAGATACCAAAGACCACGTCCCAGCCCTCTGCGGAGTCTTGCGCAATCAGGTACGGCAGCATGGGCACAGCCAGACAGGCAACCGCGAAAAGCACCAGCCCCGGCAGTATCGCCATCTGGCTGCCGTGCGCACTGGCGCGCGCCAATCCCGGACGATCCCCCGCGCCAAATGCTGCTGACACAGCAGGCGAATTCACCCAAGTCGCCACGGAAACAGGCAAAGCAACCAGATTGGCGACACGGCGCAAGATGGCATAGACGCCCAGTTCCTCGGCCGAAATCACAGCACCGCCGGCAATCAGATCAATTTGCGCAACAACCATGCCCGACACAGATGCCGCCCAAAGAGAAACGCTCCAAAAAGGACGCCGGTCAGAGGACAGGACGGCCCGAACAGACCTGTGCCTGCACACCCAGACAGTACCGCAAAGCGCCATCGCCAGCATGGTCGCGGCCGCGCTCATCAAGATGGTGTCCGGCCCGTTGCCATAGGCCCAAATGCCCGCGGCACCGAGGGCGGACTGCGGTCCGGCATCGCGCAGCGCCATAGAGGCCTGCACGCTGCCCAGCGCGCGCATGACACTTGCCAAACACGCCAAGACATTTGCAAGAACGCCAGCGCTCAGAATTGCCGCCCACGGAAAAGCAGGCCAGACATGAAGGGCAATAAAATAGACGACGAGTGCCAGAAGCGCAGGGAAGATTAGAATAACACTGCAAATGTCGCGGATGCGCATTCCCTGCCCGTCAGTCAACATCCGCAGCAGGATCACCGGCCCACCCAGAGACACAACAGTACTGACAACCAGTGCGCCCCCCCAAAGGGCAGCCAGGCGCCCGAAGGTTTCCAACCCCAACAGGGCCGCAAGGCCAAGCATCACAGCGAAATTGAGACCGACGACGCCAACCCGAAGACCAAGGGTCCGTGCTTCACTTCGCTCTGCCAAACCTGCGGATCTTGTTGCCAACATCATACAAAAACCAAGCTGCGCGCCGTTAACCAAGGAAGGCGCATGCTTCGGTTTTCATTCATTGTGATTAATTAAAGGTTAACTCCTTTGTGGTGTCTTGGCGCGGTAGGTTAACAACAACCACGGCTCGGTGACACATGACACAGCACAAGGGTACAGCCCGATCTGACACGATCCTCGGATGGCACCATGAGGAAGGACAGATTGCACCGCTCGACATTTTGGGGATGCTCAGGGTCGTCTGGCATGGCAAGTGGCTGATCCTGTGCAGCACTCTGATCGTTGTCGGCTTGGCGGGATTTTATGCTTTTCGCATTGCGCAGCCGCAATACGCAGCGACGTCAACCCTCCAGATGCAGCACTCCGCCAATCCGCGTGCGGACATGAGCCCATCTCCTGATGCAAACGACATTGCTTTGAACACGATGGTTGCCTTGGTGCGATCGGACCCGGTGTTAACCAACGTCATCGCAAAACTGGACCTCTTGTCTGACACTGAATTCAACAGATATCTCGCCTCACCCCGGCCTTTCGCGCTACGCAGCCTGCGCACAAGCGTCAGGCACCTGCTATCGGGCACATCCGAAATTGAGCCGGACGCCACGGCGGTTCTGGAAAAAACAATTCAGAATTTGCGTGGCGCGCTCGACGCCGGACGGTGGCCGGAAACATACATTGTGCAGATCACTGCCAGCAGCGCCGACCCTGCAAAAGCGGCACTCTTGGCCAACACGACTGCAGCGCAATTCCTGGCTCACACCCAGACACTGCAACGACGTGCGCGGACAGAAGCAGAGAACCAGCTTCAGTCCCGTGTCAATGCATTGCGCACACAGCTTGAGCGTCAGGAAATGGAAGCTGCAGCGCTGATTGCAACCGCCCAACTCCAAGAGGGTAGCGGCCTTGATACGCTCAGCGCGCAAATACTCGCGGCCGACCAAGACCTGATCGCCACACGCAACGCTGTTGCTATTCGCGAAATCGCACCCGAGGCCGCCTCGGCCCGCAACGCCGCCGAAATTGTCCAACTGCGTGAAAAAGCGAGCAACCTTGCAGCGCTGAGGGAACGGCTCAGCGCGCAACTTTCGGCACAATCCGCAGGGATGGCGCAACTTCATCAAATTCAACTGCAAGCAGACGCGACCCGCCAGCTTTATCAGACCTTTCTGGCACGATTGCATGACAATCGCATACAGCAAGGCTTGATCACTCCGAATGACGCGCGGATCACTCCGGCCTCTGATGGCGCATACGTCGGGCCACGCAAGATCCTGATCATGACAATTGCAACCATGTTGGGGGCGACACTTGGCGTCGTTGCCGTGGCTGTCCAGCACAACATGCGCAAGGGCGTGATTGATGCACGCAGCCTGCGCCATGCCACAGGCTTGCCGGTGCTTGCGCAACTCTCATCCGAGGCCTTGCGGTCACTTCGGAAAGGACGCCGTGCATTTCCGCTCCCGCCGCAGTCCGCTCTGTTTGTTGCTGCCCGAAATCTGCTGACTGCCATCGCACTGACAACCCGTGGCCGGACGGCGCAGGTTATTCTTTCCACCTCCAGCATTCATGCCGAAGGCAAGACCCTTCAAGCCATCGCTTTGGCCCATGCAATCGCACGGACAGGAAAACGCGTTGTACTGATCGGAGCGGATGACACCAATGCGGTACTCGGGTCAGTGACCAAAGCGGATGTGTTTCAGAAAGCGCGCGAAAGTTGGCACATAATGCAAGCCGGCGCACATGACGCATCCCTCGGGGCGGACATTCTTGTCCTGCCTGACTTCAGCGACCAACTGGCGACGAGCTCACCCGATGGGTTGGCAGACAGACTGCGGAAATTGCGAGACACCTATGACCACATCGTCATTGATGCCCCGCCTGTCCTGCGGTCCCCCGATGCGCTGGTCTTGGCAAGCCATGCCGACGCGATCATCTATGCGGTGCGCTGGTCAAAAACCCCTCTGGACCTCGTGCAACGCGGCCTAGAGATGTTTGATGACATAGGGCTGCCAGTTACCGGCCTTGTCCTTGCGGGGGTCAACCTTCGCAAGTTGCGCAAGCTGTCGGACGATCCCTGCATTACCGCCGCTGAAACTGTACAGGCGATCTGAAGCGCCGCAGTCTTCACCCTCCATTCACGCCACGACCGACATGACATGACGGTTGTAGAAACAAGCGATGTCGCCATTTTCCAACGTCAATGTGCCCTGCGGGCGCGCGCGGATATAGGCCTTGGCTGGCCAGTCCGCCGCACCGTTGCCAAGGCTGCCGTCGACGTTTGGCAAGACAAAGGCATCAAACTGTTCAAGACGGTTCCCTGCCACCGGCAGCGCGCCCGCTTCATGGCCATAGACAAAACCGAACCCGGGCGCCGCCCCCATCAGACCCAAGCGGTTTGTCATCGGAAAATCAATCTGATCGTCAACCTGACCAGCATAGTCGGCAATCGTCACCACTGTATTGTCCTCGGATGTCAGTGTCTCGACCACGGTGATGGCGTTTTCGCTGTCCCACCGGACAAAAGGCAGCATGCCCGCATAGAGCCACGCGACATCCAAGCTGGCAGCGGTCACTTCAACCTCTATCGCATGATGAACGTTGCCGGGGGTGATGCTGCGACTTGTCTGACACGTCGCCAGTGGCCCTCCTCCCGCCGTTTGCCACGTGGTCGTCTCGGCCACCGTGATCTGCGCGCCGACTGTCAGCGTGTTTCCCGCTGTTGCCGGCACCCATGGCACGCCATCCATACTGATGTCTTGTGATACAAGCGCATCATGGCCGTGGGTTTGCCCCCCAACCTCAATCACGTCGCCGCCCACGTCGAGCCTTGCAGCGTATTCGCGCTCCGATGCATAGTCGATGATTGCAAACTCCGGATAGGTTGGACGGCTGTCTGCACGCCAATCCAGTGCGCCGTCAGAGGCAATACCGGTGGCGTGGCTTGGCCCGTTGGCACCGCTGATACCGTTCGCGCGGGCGGCATAGTAGACACCACCAAACTGAACCTCATCACCCATCTGATAAGCAGTATCGGGCGCCCACAAAGGCGGAAGGATGTGAGGATCGGACAGCGATCCTGTGATCGTCACCGCTTCTACCATGATCGCGCCGCCACCCGGATTTGCGGCGCCGCCGAAACTCACCCTGACGGCATGAGGTCCGGTCAAGCCGCTGGCCACTTTGATCGTCTGGCGGCGGGCCAGATCGGTGGCGGAATAGGTTGAAAACGCCTTGAAGCCCAGTTCAGCGGGGTCGCTGATTTCATTGATCAGGTCCTGCGCTCCATCGATCTCGACCTTGACGTAGCCGCCGCTGGTGCGTCCGGTATAGTTGATCCACAGTTCATAGCGCTGGTCCCGCTCCACCTGAACGGTCGCATACGCACCGGTCGAGCCGGTACTGATCGCGCGGTTTCCGGTATAGCTTGCAGCGTGGCCCGACCCAGAGCTTTGCAATTGTGACCAACTGCCCGTCAGGGTCATCGCGCCTACCGGGTACACGTTGCGCAAGGCAACCAACTGCGTTTCGCGCCACGACAGTCGAGTGCCGGAGTCCTGCTGATCCAGACGCAGACGGGCGGCATGATGCGGGCCGATCTCGGTCCAGATTGTCAGGCCGCCATCAGCACCCGCTGCCAGAGCAACCGAGCGTCCCCCTCCGTGCGCAAAGAAATCGGCTAGCGGACGCGGCGCGGGTGCGCGCGCCCCGCCCACGCCGGGCGAAAGCTCCAGTCCGATCATGCTCAGTACCACGCAACCAATTGGGCTGTAGTGCCGGTCGCCAGTACGCGGGTAGGCCGGATCGAAAGGACTGTTCCAGCCGCCAAGGCATAGCTGATCGCTTCGCCATCATTGTCCTGCAGGACGGCGGTGCCTGCTGTATTCACATAAATAGCACGCGGACGCACCAGCAAATCAGCCACATCCGAGGGGGCGATGATATAGTGTGCGACAGCAGGTGACGTCAGGTTCACATAGTCTGTATCAAAAGGATCGGGCATTCATGGTCTCCGGTTTGGAATGATCCCGCATTATTAAGAACCAGAGTTTACCAATCGCTTCTGCGACCGCACTTCAGGCGGCGCAACACCTGCGGCTATCGCCCCTTGCGCGCTACAATGACACACAAAGTGCGCCACATAATCCAGAAATCGAGACGCAGACTTGCATGGCCAATGTAGAAAAGATCAGCTGCAACTTTGCGACGTACACCCTCTTCGCCCTCGACATAGCCTACTTCGGTTTGCGCATAGCCGCTGATACCGGGCATGATCTGATGACGCGCCGCATAGCCGGGAACATTCGCTACATAGATGCAGGCATGTTCAAAAACATCGGGGCGCGGGCCGATCAGGCTCATCTCGCCGCGCAGGACATTGATGATTTGCGGCAATTCATCAATTCGCGCTTTGCGCAGGATGCGCCCCATGGGTGAAATGCGCTCCAACTCTAATCGGTCATAGGCGCCACGCGCAGGCGCCCGCGCGGGCATCATCGTACGAAACTTCCACGCATCAAAAGGCTGGCCTGCCAGCCCCATGCGCCGCTGACGGTACATCAGCGGACCACGATTAAGAAACGGGTTAAGCACGAGCAGCACCACACCTGCAACGACCAATACCAGAAGCAAAAGGGCCGAAAAACCAATGTCGAAGGCCCGCTTGGACCATGGCATGGTCGGCATTTCTGAATCTAGCCGACACGCGGGCAGTGGAGCCGCCTCAAATCCGAAAACAATTTCATCAACCTCAGACAACGTTACACGCTTTCCCATCCAGCAGACCAAACATTGGCCCCGCTTTGACGGGCAGCATGAACCTATTGCGTTAAAGAGGTCTTAACGGCAGACCCCACCGTTGCAGAACGACCTTTGAGTTTGTTCCGGCCTGTCTGCATCCATCCGTGCGACCGTCAGGCTTTGTTGGCCTGAGGCTTCAGAAACCCAACGACACTGGCCGATATCGCGACCATTCCCGCAGCAGCGGCCAGAAGCAAAGGCAGGCCTCCGATCTGGTATGTCAGACCTGACAGGACAGTTCCGAGCAAGCGTCCGGCTGCATTGGCCATATAGTAGAACCCCACGTCCATCGTCACGCGCTCTGCTTTGCTAAACGACAGGATGAGATAGGAATGAAGCGACGAATTCACTGCAAAGATCGCACCAAAAACCAATAGTCCCACAACAAGCATAACCGTCAGCCACATCTGCGGCTCGCCCGCAATGACCGCAGCGGCCATCAGCACGGTCGGCACAAATGCAAGGGACCAAGCCCACCCTCGCGCCGCCCTTATGAGCGCTGGCTCGGTCCGGGCCTTCGCTCTCAGGATACGCGGCGCATTGGCTTGAACCAACCCATAAAGGATAATCCACGCCGCCATAAAGGTGCCGATCATGAAGAATGCTGTCCGGTTCCCTGCGACAGTCCCATCAGACAAGACTGCATAGAAATAAATCGGAATACCGACGACAAACCAGACGTCCCGCGCACCGAAGAGAAACACACGCGCCGCAGAGAGCCAGTTGACGTTGGCCGACTTCGAAAACACCTCAGAAAACTTGGCCCCCTTGCGGCCCTTGGGAAGCCCAGGCGGCATCGCGACCAACACCGCGATCAGGATCACACCCAGAATTGCGGCCATCCCCAGCACGGCCCAGACAAAACCAAGCGTCCCCAGAAGTGTTGCGCCCAACAGGAACCCGACGCCTTTGACCATGTTCTTGGATCCGGTCAGGACCGCGACCCACCGAAACAGACCGCCATCTTCGGTTGGGGCCAGAATCTTGACCGCCGACTTTGAAGACATTTTCGCAAGGTCCTTTGCGACGCCACTCGCCCCTTGCACAAGCATGACATAGGCAACCGACGCCCCGATGGCCCAGTTCGGGTCCAGCTGCGCCAACGCCAGCAGCGCCAGCACCTGTATCCCGAGCCCGGCATAAAGGGTGGATGTCAGCCCAAACCGGGCCGCAATCCAGCCTGCACCAAGGTTGGTGACCATCCCTGCGATTTCATAAAGTACAAACAGGTAGGCCAACTGGACAGGCGTGAACCCGAGCGTGTGAAAGTGCAAGAGTACCAGCATGCGCAATGCGCCATCAGTCAGCATGAAGGCCCAGTAGGCTGCGGTTACCGCAATATAAGCTGACAAGCCCTCGGGCCGCGGCGATGCGTCGGTCACACTGATGCCCCGACCATCAGCGCAACATCCACGAGCCGATGCGCATAACCCATCTCGTTGTCATACCACGCATAGATTTTTACCTGCGTGCCGTTCACGACCATCGTCGACAGTGCATCGATGATGCTTGAACGTTCATCATTGGTATAGTCGGACGATACAAGCGGTCGCTCCTCATAACCGAGGATACCGCGCAACGCCCCTTCCGCAGCCTCTTTAAGCAAGGCATTGACCTCTGTCGCTGTCGTCTCGGTCTCGACCTCAAAAACGCAGTCGGTGAGTGATGCGTTCAGCAGCGGGACACGCACGGCGTGGCCGTTCAACCGGCCAGTCAGTTCGGGATAGATCAGCGTGATCGCTGTCGCGCTGCCTGTCGTCGTCGGGATCAGCGAATTCAGCGCGGACCGTGCGCGGCGCAGGTCCTTGGCTGGCCTGTCCACGATGGTCTGTGTATTGGTCACATCGTGGATTGTCGTGATTGCGCCGTGTTTGATCTTCAGATTCTCGTGGATCACCTTGACCACGGGCGCCAGACAGTTCGTGGTACAGCTTGCCGCTGTTACGATCCGGTGGCGGGCTGGCGCATAGGTGTCGTGATTGACACCATAAACGATATTGGCGGCATCGCCGTCCTTTACCGGTGCCGAGACAACCACCTTTTTGACCCCTGCATTGAAATACGGGCTCAACGCGGCCTCGGTCTTGAAAACCCCCGTACAATCAATCACCACGTCCACGCCATCGAGAGGCAGGTCGGCAATGTCCCGTTTCCCAATGAAAGGCAGGTGTACGCCATCGATTGTCACGCTTTCCGCATCATGGGAAAAATCGGCATGCCAACGGCCATGAACTGTGTCAAACTCCAGCAGGTGCGCATGCATCGCCGGATCGCCGACAGCGTCATTGATCCATGCAATTTTGGCCCCTTTCGCAAGCAGGGGCTTGAGCGCCAGCTTTCCGATCCGGCCAAGGCCATTGAGGGCATAGACTGTCATGAAGTGGTTCCTTCGTCGTGTTGCCCGATGTCATCGACGGCCCTTTGCAAGGATCTCCGGTCCAGCGATGCGATCGGGAGCGAGGTAAAGGCGACAATCCGGTTCCGGAGCGCGCCATATGTCTGATGAAAGGCAAGGCTCTTTTCAGCTTCCGCACCTTCGACTTTGACCGGATCAGGCAGCCCCCAATGGGCGCTCACGGGCTGTCCCTGCCAAGACGGGCAGTCTTCGTTGGCGGCCTGATTGCAAACAGTAAACACAAAGTCGAAATCCGGCGCGCCGACGTCTTGAAACGCGGCAATATTTTTTGCGTACAACACAGAAACGTCATGACCCTTCTGTTCGAGAACGTCGATCGCAAAGGGGTTCAGTTCCGAGCTTGGCTTGGTTCCGGCAGAATAGGCAACAAAACGGTCACCAGCGACATCCCGCAGAATGGATTCAGCAAAGATCGACCGGGCAGAATTCCCTGTACAGATAAAGAGGACATTGTATTTGCGGCCAGTTGCGCGGCTGTCTGCCGGCATTGTCTGCAAGGTATTAAGCGAACAGGTTTCTGGCCGCCCGCGGCAGCAATCCAGCAGCAGATAGTCAAAAGTCACACGGGCAGCATCCATGTCGATTGCATACCGCAGCGATGTACCCACCCGCTCTTGGGTCAGAAGACCAACCTGCATGAGAGCACCGACATAGGTTGACAGCGTATTGGGCTTAAGCGCCAGTGCCCGCGCCAATTCAGTGGCCGGAACCCGATCGGGATAGCGGCGCATCAACAGTCGAAACAGGGCCAGCCGTTGCGGGTGGCCAAGTGCCGAAAGCCGTTGCGAGATCTTTTGTTCCATAATTCGCGAATATATGAATTATGATAGCTTGCAAAGTGAACCTTTTGTAACACTGACGGGCCTACAGGCACTCGTGCCAGTATTGCCGCAACCTCTGATGCCGTGGTGGCATCTGGGCGTCACTGGCAACCACATCCGCACGGCATTGCCCACGGACGGTTTACCTTCCATCCCTTTCGATTTAGGGCTTTGCAGTCGGCAAACTCCAAGCGGGAACCCTCGGAATGAATGAATGGTGGCGAAGTGCAGTAGTCTATCAGGTCTACCCCAGATCATATCAGGATAGCACGGGCGACGGTGTCGGTGACCTTGCAGGCATCACCAGCAGGCTTGATCATATCGCAGGGTTGGGGGTGGATTGTATCTGGTTATCACCGATCTTCACCTCTCCCCAAGCGGACATGGGGTATGACGTCTCCGACTACCTGTCTGTCGACCCCCTGTTCGGAGACTTGGCTGCGTTTGACGACCTGATTGCGGGGGCTCATGCGCGCGGTCTGAAAGTGATTGTCGATCAGGTTCTGTCGCACACCTCTGACCAACACGCATGGTTCAAGCAGTCTCGCATCAGTCGCGACAATGACAAAGCTGATTGGTATGTCTGGGCCGATCCGCTTCCCGACGGGTCCCCACCCACCAACTGGCACAGCCATTTTGGCGGCCCCGCATGGGAGTTTGATCCGCAGCGCGGCCAGTATTATTTGCACAATTTCCTGGCCTCGCAGCCCGATCTGAACTTTCACAACCCCGACGTTGTCGACGCTATTCTTGAAACTTGCAAGTTCTGGCTGGATCGTGGTCTGGACGGGTTCCGCCTTGATACGGTCAACTATTATTTCCACGACCAGAAACTGCGTTCGAACCCGCCCGCGCAGGCCAAACCGCAGGTCATGGCGACAGACCTCTACGGGATGCAGAACAACATCTACAACAAGACCCGCCCGGAAAATCTTGGATTTCTGGAGCGACTGCGCGCTCTGACCGATCAGTATGACGATATCATGATGGTCGGCGAGGTCGGCGAGATGGGACACCGCTCGATCGAGATCATGGGCGAATATACTGCCGGAAAAAACAGGCTTCATATGGCATACAGCTTTGCCATGCTGGGGCCGGATTTTAGTGCAGAACACTTCCGCAACTGCATCGAAGGCTTTCAGCGCGGCGCACCTGATGGCCATCCCTACTGGTCATTCAGCAACCACGATGTGCCACGTCAGGTGTCCCGTTGGGCAGAGCATGCCGTATCAGAAGACAGCATCGCGCGGCTTGCATGTGCGATGCTGATGTCCTTTGAAGGGACCATTGGAATCTATCAGGGCGAGGAACTGGGCCAGACCGAAACCGAACTGGTCTTTGAAGAACTGACCGACCCGCCCGCAATCCGCTATTGGCCTGCCGTCAAAGGGCGGGATGGCTGCCGGACGCCGATGGTCTGGGAAAAAGACGCGCCGAACGCGGGTTTCTCAACCGGAAAGCCATGGTTGCCAGTCAAAGCACCGCAGGCTGCCAAAGCCGTTGATCAACAAGGGCCTGACAGCATTCTGGCCTTCTACAAGGCGATGATCGCCTACCGCAAGGCCAGCCCCGCGCTGTCGCGGGGCAAGACCAGCTTTATTTCCTTGCCCGAACCGCTCTTGGCGTTTACCCGCACCGACCCGGACCAGACATTGACGTGCGTCTTCAACCTGTCGCCCGACACGCAGACCCTGCCGCTAAGGGCTGCGGCCGAGATAGCCTTGGGCGAGGCCGCGACACTGTCCGCAGATACGCTGGTTCTGCAAGGAAATGGCTTTGCCTACCTGTCATATGGGTCAGGGGTTCCGCTCTAGGGTCAGGTGATCACGTCAGGCGCATTGCGGCCGGTGATTGCTTGCAGGTCGGACATTTCCAACGCGGCATTGCGGACATTGGCCAAGACATGCACAGGGTTGTCCTGCAGGTGGGCCTTGTCGGTTTCCAACTGCTCGAGATAGAGCCGGATTGTCGCCCCTTGCGTACCCGTGCCGGACAAACGGAACACCGCGCGCGCACCACCCTCAAAGGCGATGCGCAGGCCCTGCCCTGAGGACACCGAACCATCGACGGGGTCGAGATAGGAAAACTCATCTGCCGTTTCGACCGTCAATGCGCCAATTCTGGTGCCTGCCAGCGCTGGCAGCTTTGCGCGCAGACCGTCGATCATCATATTGGCCCGCTCGCTTTCGACATCTTCATAATCCAGCCTTGCATAATAGCATCGCCCGTGCGCGGCCCAAAGATCGGCCATCAGTTCTGCCACAGGTTTCTTGGTCTCGGCCAGGATGTTGAGCCACAACAGAACCGCCCAGAGCCCGTCCTTTTCGCGCACATGGTCAGAGCCGGTTCCGGCGCTTTCCTCACCGCACAGAGTGACCTTGCCTGCATCCAGAAGGTTCCCGAAGAATTTCCACCCCGTTGGTGTTTCATAGCAGGCAATACCTAGGCTATCCGCGACGCGGTCAACAGCACGCGATGTCGGCATCGAGCGCGCGACACCTGCCAGTCCGCCACGATAGGCAGGGGCAAGATGTGCATGCGCAGTCAAAAGCGCAAGACTGTCAGAGGGCGTGACATAGGCCCCGCGCCCCACGATCATGTTCCGGTCTCCGTCACCATCGGAGGCCGCACCGAAATCGGGGGCACCAGCCCCATACATCTTGTCCATCAGATCCTTTGCCCAGATTGGATTGGGATCGGGGTGACCCTTGCCGAAATCAGGGCTTGGTGTGCCGTTAACCACAGTACCCGCGGGCGCACCCAACATCCCTTCAAGGATCGCGTGGGCGTAAGGGCCTGTCACGGCATGCATGGCATCAAAACACATGGTAAACCCACCCGCGAAGAGAGCACGGATCTTGTCGAAGTCGACAATCGTCTGCATCAGCGCGGCATAGTCGGCGACGGGATCCACGATCTCCACCGCCATTTCCTCCAAGGACTGCATCCCTTTGGTTCCAAGCTGCACATCGTCGGCGGCACAGATATTGTAGAGATCCAACGTCTTCGTCCGTGCAAAGATCTTGTCCGTGACGGCCTCGGATGCCGGGCCACCGTTGGGGCCGTTATACTTCAAACCAAAGTCGGCATTTTCTCCACCCGGATTGTGGCTGGCGGACAGGATCAGGCCGCCATCCGCCTTGCGCAGCCGGATCAGATGCGAGGCCGCTGGCGTCGACAGGATACCGCCCTGCCCGACAATGCATTTGGCCGCCCCGTTTGCAGAGGCCATCCGCAGGATGATCTGGATCGCGGCATCATTGAAGAACCGGCCATCGCCGCCCACGACAAGTGTCTTGCCCGCGACCCCGCCTATCCCGTCAAAGATCGACTGGACATAGTTTTCCAGAAAGTGAGGTCGCCTGAAAACGGCTGTCTTCTTGCGAAGACCACTGGTCCCCGGTTTTTGGCCGTCAATCGGAGTGGTCCGTACGGTGTGCATCGGCATGTCTCATCCTCCCTCGTTCTTTCTTTGCGGGTCAGCCCTCTGTTGTCTCGTGCGAGAATACCACAACACTGTCCGCATCCACCCGCATTCCCGGTGTGACCTTGATCGCATCTTCCTGACTGGTGTCAAAGCGGCGCACCCAAGCGTCGCCTGCGGGCAAATCGGGGGCCGTGATCTCGACCGCCTCACCACGGTTCAGAACGACCAGCAAAGCGCCTTCGCGCTTGACATATTCGGGCGCGCCAGAGGCCATCCGCATTTCAGCCACCAGCGTATCGAGCGCGGGGTTGTCCCAGTCTTCCTGCTGCATCGGCTCGCCGTCGGCGCGGCGCCAGAACAGGTCAGGCTCGCCATCGATCAGACGCTGGCGCGAATGCAGGAAACGGGTCTGCCGCAGAAGCGGGTGCATCTTGCGAAAGGCGATGGCTTGCTGGCAGAAAGTAAAAAAGGGATCATCCTTTTCCGGCCAGTTGACCCAGCCGATTTCATTGTCCTGACAATAGGCGTTGTTGTTGCCACCTTGCGAGTTGCTTAGCTCGTCTCCTGCCAACACCATCGGCGTGCCCTGCGACAGCATCAGTGTCGCCATCATATTGCGTTTCCGGCGCGTGCGGGCGGCATTGATCCTAGCGTTCTTGGTCGGCCCCTCCACGCCCATATTGTCCGAATGATTGTTGGCGTGACCGTCGCGGTCATCCTCGCCATTGGCCAGATTGTGCTTGCGGCTGTAGCTGACCGTATCCTGCAGGGTGAAGCCGTCATGCGCGGTCAGGAAATTCAGCGATGAGGTCGCGGCGCGTCCGTCATGATCAAAATAGGGGGCCGATCCGACCAGCCGCTCGGCAACATCCCTGACCTTGCCCGCATCGCCGCGCCAGAATTCGCGGACATTGTCGCGGTATTTGTCGTTCCACTCCGCGAAGGGTGCAGGATAGGCACCCAGTTGATACCCCCCCGGGCCAATGTCCCACGGCTCGGCGATCAGCTTGACCTGATTGAGCACCGGATCCTGCCCGATCGCGCGAAAGAAGGGGCCGTCGCGCTCGAACCCGCGCGCGGTGCGCCCCAGTGCCGAGCAGAGATCAAAGCGGAAGCCATCAACATGCATCACCTCGACCCAATAGCGCAGGCTGTCCATGACCAGCCGAATGACGAAGGGATTTTCGAAATCGAGCGTGTTCCCGCAACCCGCGTCATCGATGTAATAGCGCGGGTTGTCGGCCAGCCTGTAATAGCTGGCATTGTCCAGCCCACGAAACATCAGCGTCGGGCCCATTTCCGAGCCTTCGGCCGTGTGGTTGTAGACCACATCCAAAATCACCTCGATCCCCGCGGAATGAAAGCGGCGGACCATCTGCTGGAATTCCGCGATATCGGTGCCTTGCATATAGCGCGGATCCGGCGCGAAGAACCCGTAAGTCATATACCCCCAATAGTTCGTCAGACCGCGGTCCAGCAGGAATTTCTCGTTCAGAAACGCCTGTACCGGCAGAAGCTCGATCGCGGTCACACCAAGGTTGTTGAGGTGTTCCAGAATCGGATCAGACGCCATTGCCAGATAGGTGCCGCGATTGGGTATGTCGCTGCGCCCTGCGGTCAGACCTTTGACATGTGCTTCATAAATGACCGAGCTTTCCAGCGGGTGCCGAGGCTCGGCTGCGTTGTCCCAGTTGAATGACGGGTCAACGACAATGCAGCGGGGCATGTAGGGGGCGCTGTCGGTCTTGTCAAAACTCAGATCCTTGTCCTTGTGGCCGGCCTGATACCCAAAAAGGGCGTCGTTCCATACCGGATGGCCCGTCAGTTGCTTGGCATACGGATCGACCAAGAGTTTGTAGGGGTTAAACCGGTGCCCGTTCTCCGGATCGTAGGGACCGTCCATCCGGAACCCGTATTGCTGGCCTGCCTTCATGCCGGGAAAATACCCGTGCCAGACGTGGCCCTCGCGTTCGGGAAGCGTGATGATCTGGTTTTCGTGGCCGTCCTCGTCGAACAGGCATAGCATGACCTTGGTCGCATAGCGCGAAAAGACGGCGAAGTTCACGCCATCCGGATCCACCGTCGCACCCAGAGGTGTCGGGCGTCCCGGTCGTGTTTCAAAGGGGCCGATGTTCAAGGATGCGTCTCGGTCAGGCTGTCGTAAATATCTTTATAGGCGGCCGCTGATGTCTCCCAGCCAACTGGTTGCTTCATGGCATTACGCTGCATGGTTTTCCAGACTTTGCTGTCACTATAAAGCGCATCAAGCCGTGCAAAGGCATTCGCGAGCGCCTGCGCGTTGACGGGAAAGAATTGCAGCCCCGTCGCAACGCCACGCGCCAAAGCGGCCGGTGATGCGTTGATCACAGTATCGGCAAGACCGCCGGTCAGCGCAACCAGAGGCAACGTTCCATATCGCAACCCGTAAAGCTGCGTCAGCCCACAAGGTTCAAAACGCGACGGAACCAAGATGACATCGCCCCCCGCCATCATGCGATGCGACAGTGCTTCATCATAGCCGATCTTCACGGACAGGTTTTCATGCATTTCCGCCGCTTCCAGCAATGCAACTTCCAGCTTGGGATCGCCCGAGCCAAGCAGTGCAAGCTGCCCCCCCCGATCCAGCAGAGCAGGCAGCGCATCAAGCAGAAGGTCGATGCCCTTTTGCTCGGTCAGGCGTGAGACCAGAACGCAAAGCGGGCCATCCGAGCGGCCAAGCCCAAAGGTCTTTTGCAGGGCCTTTTTATTGGCGGCTTTGCCTGCAGGTGACTTGTAGGTCTTGATGTTCGGGTCTGTTTCGGGGTTCCACACATCAAGGTCGATCCCGTTCACGATGCCGGACAAGTCCGCTTGCCGTGCCCGCAGTACGCCATCCATGCCGATGCCGAACGCGGGCGTCAGCAATTCCTCGGCGTAGGTTTGCGACACTGTGTTGATCTTGGCAGCCCCGACCAGACCGGCTTTCAGGGCAGAAATCTGGCCCCAGAATTCAAAGTGATCTGCATTGAAGCGTGCGGGATCAAGGCCAAGTGTCGCAAGCTTGCCTGCCTCTGTATTGCCGTGGAACGCGATGTTGTGGATCGTAAAGACAAACGGGACATCAATCCCGCGTTTATGCATATATTCCGGCGTAAGTCCCGCCTGCCAGTCATGGCCATGCACGATGTCGGGTCTCCAACCATCCACACCATCGGCAGCGATCATCGCCCCCACCTGGCAAAGGGCCGCAAAACGTTCTGCATTGTCGGGCCAATCCTGCCCCGTCGCATCGCCATAGATCGCCCCATCGCGATCATAAAGATGAGGCGCGTCCAGAATCAGCAGGTCAATGCCAGCAATCCTGCAAGCCAGCAGGCCGGCCGCGCCCCCGAAAAGCGCCTCATAGCGTGCAACCCTCTTCGCCTTGCCTGCCTGCTGCATGACGCTGCGATATCCGGGCAATAAGACCCGAACCGCAACACCCTGCGCGGCCAGCGCCACCGGCAATGCGCCCGCAACATCAGCCAGGCCGCCGGTCTTGACCAGCGGTGCACATTCAGACACCACAAAGAGCGTGTTCGTCATAAAGCCGCGGCCCTTTTGTCGAGCATATCCTGTGTGATCAGCGTGATGCCACGGTCCGTCACACGGAACCACTTGGCGTCTTCGACCGGATCCTCGCCAACGACCAGACCTTCGGGGATCACCACACCGCTATCGACAACGACCTGTCGCAGACGGGCAGACCTGTGAACAAAGACATTCGGCAGTATGATCGCGTGATCAAGCACCGCATAAGAATTTGTGTGGACGTTCGTGAACAACACCGAGTTGCGAACCTCGGTCCCCGAGATAATGCAGCCACCTGAAATCATCGACGAAATCGCCATCCCCCGCCGGTCACGTTCGTCGTGGATGAACTTTGCTGGTGGGACGCTTTCGTTATACGTCCAGATTGGCCACTCCTTGTCCCACAGATCGAGCTCGGGGGTGAAGTTGGTCAGATCAATGTGGGCCTCCCAGAACGCGTCGACCGTGCCGACGTCCTTCCAGTAGGCGGGGGCACCTTCGGCCCGCACACAGCTTTCGTCAAACCGGTGCGCCATCGCTTTGCCATTCTTAACGATATCGGGGATCAGATCATTGCCGAAATCATTCGTTGAATCGGGGTTCTCTGCATCCTTGATCAGCAGATCGCGCAGGAATTTCCAGTCAAAGACGTAGATACCCATTGAGGCCAGAGCCTTGTCGGGGTCTTCCGGTGTACCGGGCGGATCTGCCGGTTTCTCAAGAAAACTGGTGATCCGTCCTTCGCTATCAGTGTCCATCACACCAAAAGCAGTTGCCTCCATGCGCGGCACTGTCAGGCAGCCGACGGTCACGTCCGCGCCGGTATCAACGTGCTGACGCAACATGATTTCGTAGTCCATCTTGTAGATATGATCGCCAGCAAGAATGATAACATAATCAACGTTGTAGCTATCCACGATGTCGATGTTCTGTGTCACCGCATCTGCCGTGCCCTTGTACCAACTCTCGTTCCCGCCCCGTTGCGAAGCGGGCAGCACATCGAGAAACTCGTTGCGCTCGGCCCGAAAAAAGTTCCAGCCACGCTGGGTGTGCCGGATCAGACTATGCGCCTTGTATTGGGTGGCGACCGCCATCTTGCGGATGCCGGAATTCACGGCATTCGACAATGCAAAGTCAATGATCCGTGCCTTGCCCCCGAACGGTACGGCAGGTTTCACACGGCGGTCAGTCAACTCTTTCAGGCGGCTTCCTCTTCCACCGGCCAGTACAAAGACCATAGACCTTTGTGTAATACGCTTTGTCGGCATGTTGTCTCCCCCTCAATCATTCCTCATCCACTGTAACGTGTTTTTTCAACACGACCACCGCTAGTGGCGGCAGCATAAGCAGCACAGATTGCGCCTGCCCGTCGGCGGGCACAGCTTGTGATGCGCAGCCCCCCAGATTCCCACGATTGCCGCCACCGTAGATGCCCGCATCGGAGTTCAGCACTTCCTCCCAGAATCCGCCCTCCGGAACGCCAATCCGAAAATCTGTACGCGCGACCGGCGTAAAATTGCAGACAACCAACACTGGTGCGTCACCATCGGCGCCAAATCGCAGATATCCCATCGTGGACTGCGCAGGATCGTTGCATATCCACTGAAACCCACCCGCCTCGCAGTCTTTTGCGTGCAAGGCGGGCGTTTCGCGGTAGAGCTGGTTCAGATCGCGCACGAGTTGCTGGATACCCTTATGCGCAGGCTGTTCGGCAACACCCCAATTCAACTCTGCATCGTGGTTCCACTCTTCCGGCTGGGCAAACTCGCACCCCATGAACAAGAGTTTCTTGCCTGGCTGGGTCCACATAAATGCGTAATAGGCCCGTAGGTTCGCGAATTTCTCCCAGTCTGTACCCGGCATTTTCGACAGCATAGAGCCCTTGCCGTGGACGACTTCATCATGGCTGATGGGCAGGATAAAATTTTCAGTGAAGGCCCAGTCGATCGGGAAAGTCATCAGGTGGTGATCATACTGGCGATAGATCGGATCTTTTTCCATGTACCGCAGCGTGTCATTCATCCAGCCCATATTCCACTTGTAGCCGAACCCCAGCCCTCCGTGGTGCACAGGCTGCGACACGCCCGGAAAGGACGTGCTTTCTTCGGCGACTGTCATCACACTCGGGTCCGCACCATAGGCTGCGACATTCACTTCCTGCAGGAAAGCGATCGCTTCATAGTTCTCGCGGCCGCCGTCCTTGTTCGGCACCCATTCGCCATCACGGCGCGAATAGTCGCGGTAGAGCATCGAGGCAACGGCATCGACCCGCAGACCATCCAGATGATATTCCTCGAGCCAGTAAAGGGCGTTCGCCACAAGGTAGTTCTTCACCTCGCGCCGCCCGTAGTTGTAGATCAGCGTATTCCAGTCCTGATGGAAGCCTTCGCGCGGGTCGGCATGCTCGTAAAGGGCAGTGCCGTCAAACTGCGCCAGCCCGTGTGCGTCGGTCGGGAAGTGGCCGGGCACCCAGTCAAGCAAAACACCCAGTCCCGCAGCATGGGCGGCATCGACTAGATCGCGAAATTCATTCGGGGGACCAAAGCGGATCGTTGGCGCATATAGACCGATCGGTTGATACCCCCATGAGCCATCAAACGGGAACTCCGACACTGGTAACAATTCGATATGGGTAAAGCCCATGTATTTGACGTATGACACAAGGTCGCGCGCCAGTTCCCGATATGACAGCGGCCGGCCCCCATCGTCATAGCGCCGCCGCCACGAGCCAAGGTGAACCTCGTAGATTGAAATCGGCCTCGCACGATCAGCGCGGTTAGCGCGCTCGTTCATCCACGATTTATCCTTCCAGCCATAACCCGAAATATCGCGCACGACTGAGGCCTGTTCAGGAGGGTGCTGTGATCCGAAACCGACCGGATCGGCCTTGTCACGGACGACCCCATCCGCGCCTGTGATCTGGTATTTGTAAAGCTGGCCTTCGGTCAGCCCCGGCAGGAACACTTCCCAAACACCGGTATTGCCCGCAGGACGCATAGGGTGCCTGCGCCCATCCCACTGATTGAAGTCGCCAATGACGCTGACACGCCGCGCATTTGGCGCCCAAACCGCAAAATGGACGCCCTTTGCACCCTGATGCTTGGTGACATGCGCACCCAGAACGCGCCAGAGTTCCTTGTGAGTACCTTCACCGACCAGATATTGGTCAAAGTCTGATAGCACCGGATCAAACGAAAATGGGTCGCGGGCTGTGTATGTGTGGCCATCCGCGTAGCGCATGGTCAGTGTATACGTCTTGCCGGGGACGGGGGCAGAAAACACGTCACCAGCGATGCGGGCCAAATGTGTCTGCTTGCCCGCAACGGTCGCGATCACCTCAACCGCATCCGGCTGAAAGGTCGTGATCCAGCGCTTGTTACCGCTTTTGTGCGGGCCAAGCACGTTATACGGGTTTGCATGGACACCGCTATTGAGCGCAGCAACCACGTCTTCGGGAAGGAACTCTGGCCTTGCGGCACGGTCGCTTGTGTCCATCCCTCTTACTCCGACATCTTAGACCACGGCACATGCTGTGCTGAAATCATTGGGGATGTCAAACATGGCCCAAGAAGCCGCATCGGCCAAGTGCAAAAGCAATAATGCCGGGTAAGGGTTGATGCTGCTCGCCTGATTACGCGTAAGCCGCATCAACGATGAACTCTACCTTCAACTCCGGCCGCGCAAGCTTGGCTTCTCCGCAAGCGCGTGCGGGTGCGTGCCCTGCCGGAACCCAAGCGTTCCAGACCTCGTTCAGGCCGGCAAAATCCTTCATGTCCGCCAGCCAGATTGTCACGCGGAGCATGTTCTCGCGTGATGAGCCAGCTTGTTCCAACAAGGCATCAATCTTTTCCAGACAAAGGCGGACCTGTTCCTGAATCGTATCGCCTTCGGCGACTTGGCCGGTCAGGTATGCCACGCCGTTGTACTTGACGATCTTGGATGACCGTTCGCCGGTATCGATACGTTCAATCATAAGAGTTCCCTTTTCTTTCCGCACAAGCGCCGCAGCGGCAACGCTAATCCTTTGCAGTGTTCTTGGTCAGACATAATCCATGATGGCAAGCCTTTTTCCAGTTCATTCCTCGAAGAGCCAACCACGTGCGGTCGCCACCCATAGGAAATTTTGTCAATGCGTCAGGCGTCACAATCAGATACTCAGGCCGCAAGAAATTCAAAGGCAAGGGAACGATCATGTCAGAGCTGCACCAAAACTATATCGCGGGTGAATGGGTTTCAGGCACGTCCGAGATAGAGAACCTCAACCCGTCTGATCTGACCGATGTCATCGGTGTTTTCGCCCAAGCCAGCAGCGACCAGTTGGACGCCACATTGGATCAGGCGACAAAAGCGCAGGCCGCATGGGCCGCCTATGGCATGGAGCGCAAACAAGCCGTCCTGATGTCCATCGGAAACGAACTGATGGCCCGCGCCGAAGAGCTTGGCACATTGCTGAGCCGCGAAGAGGGCAAACCGTTGGCCGAAGGCAAGGGTGAGGTCTATCGCGCTGGTCAGTTCTTTACCTTTTATGCAGCCGAATGCTTGCGCCAGTTGGGCGAAAACGCGGATTCCGTCCGCGATGGTGTCGAAATCGATGTCCGCCGCGAGGCCGTCGGTGTTGTGGCCGTCATCTCGCCGTGGAATTTTCCCACTGCAACCGCATCGTGGAAGATCGCGCCTGCGCTTTGCTATGGCAACGCGGTTGTGTGGAAACCTGCAAACATCACGCCAGCATCGGCCGTGGCATTGACCGAGATAATCGCGCGTCAGGATATCCCCAAGGGTCTGTTCAGCCTCGTGATGGGTTCGGGCCGCAGCATCGGCCAGCGTTTGGTCGAAAGCCCCAAGGTGAATGCGATTTCCTTCACCGGGTCGGTGCCGGTGGGCAAGGGGATCGCTGCAGCGGCCATCCAGAATCTGACAAAGGTCCAGATGGAGATGGGCTCCAAGAACGCGCTTGCCGTGATGGATGATGCCGACCTTGATCTGGCTGTCACGCTGGCCTTGGGCGGCGCTTTTGGCGGCACAGGGCAGAAATGCACGGCATCATCGCGCCTTGTCGTACACAGCGCGGTACACGATGCATTTGTCGACAAGCTGGTTGCGGGCGCAAAGGCGATGAAGGTCGGGCATGCACTGGACGTCGGCACCCAGATGGGCCCAGTCGTCAGTGAACAGCAGCTAATCGAGAACCTTGCCTACGTTGCACTGGGCAAATCCGAAGGGGCCGAACTGGCCTGTGGTGGGGACCGTCTCGAAATGCCGCACGACGGCTATTACATGTCACCCGGTGTTTTCGTGAACACCAGCAATGACATGCGTATCAACCGTGAAGAGATGTTCGCACCTCTGACATCTGTGATCAAAGTGGGCAGCTACGATGAGGCCCTTGCCACGGTCAACGACACAAACTTCGGCCTGACCTCCGGCATCGTCACCCAAAGCCTGGCGCGGGCCACACATTTCCGCCGGAATGCCCGCACAGGTGTCGTGACGGTCAACCTGCCGACGGCCGGTACCGACTATCATGTGCCGTTCGGGGGGCGTGGCGACAGCTCTTATGGGCCGCGCGAGCAAGGAAAGGCTGCAGCAGAGTTCTATACCACCGTCAAGACGGCCTACATCAGTGCCGGAAAGCCGTTTTGATGGCACGCGCACCTCGGATCGATAACCTGCAATATGCCAACTGGTCGGAAAAGATCTTTCGCCAGATGCGTGAGGGGGATGTGGACGCGGTGCATGTCACTGTCGCCTATCACGAGAATTTCCGCGAAACGGTGCTGAACCTGGAGCAATGGAACCGCTGGTTCGAGACATACCCGGATCTGATCATGAAAGGTCAATGGGCGTCGGACATAGACCGCGCGCAAGAAACGGGGCGCACGGCGATCTTTTTCGGTTTCCAGAACCCCAGCCCGATCGAAGATGACATCGGGTTGGTCGAAATCGTGCACACGCTTGGCGCGCGTTTCATGCAACTGACCTACAATAACCAATCGCTGTTGGCGACGGGATGCTATGAGGCCGAAGACACCGGCATTACCCGCATGGGCAAGCAGGTCATCAAAGAGATGAACCGCGTCGGTCTGGTTGTGGACATGAGCCATTCGGCGGATCGCTCCACCATCGAGGCCGCCGACATCTCGGAGCGCCCTATCGCGATCACCCATGCCAACCCCTATGCATGGTCCCCTGCCTTGCGCAACAAAAAGGATGATGTCATCCGCGCCGTGACACAGAACGGCGGGATGCTGGGCTTTTCGGTCTACCCGCATCACCTGAAAGACAAATCCGATTGCACGCTGGAAAGCTTCTGCAAGATGATCGCGCGTACCGCCGAGCAGTTCGGTGCAGAGCATCTGGGAATCGGGACTGACCTTTGTCAGGACCAACCCGACAGCATTGTCGAGTGGATGCGCGTCGGACGCTGGAGCAAGGACATCGACTATGGTGAAGGCTCTGCCGCTGCACCGGGCTTTCCCCCGATGCCACGCTGGTTTCAGGACAACCGCGACTTTGGCAACATCGAGGCCGGATTGAAAACCGTTGGCTTTTCACAGGATGAGGTTGCCGGCATCATGGGTGGGAACTGGTACCGGTTCTACGGCGAGAACTTCGGCCCTCAGTGATGCAGGGCCGCGACGGTCTTAAGTACGGAGAAACCATAAAGCGCCTCGAACCCCTTTTCGCGCCCATGGCCTGACAGGCCCGTTCCACCGAACGGCAACTCGACCCCGCCTCCAGCACCGTAGTTGTTGATAAACACCTGTCCGGCCCGCAGCGCACGGGCCATACGCATTTGTCGTGCGCCGTTTTCCGACCAGCAAGAGGCCACAAGGCCGAAATCAGTGCCGTTCGCGATGGCAATTGCCTCGGCCTCATCTTCAAAGGGGATGATCACCTGAACCGGTCCAAAAATTTCGTCTTGGGCCAATGTGTGGTCAGGGCCGACGCCGGCAAAAAGCGTCGGGGCAACATAGGCACCGCCCGCAGGTGCGTCCGATACGATCCAGCCCTGCGCTGCAATCTCAAGGTCGCTACCTTTGGCAAGGAAGCCCTCAACGATCTCTTTCTGCCGATTAGAGACCAGAGGCCCGACATCTAGGTCAGACATCGCTGGTCCTGTAGAAAGCTGTCCATAGCGCGCAGCCATCGCATCCACGACCTGATCGTAGACACCGCGTTGCACAAGGATGCGCGACGAGGCCGAACATGTCTGCCCCGCATTCTGGATGCCCGCGTTGACCAGAAACGGCAGGGCTGCTTCGATATTGGCATCGTCGAAAACCACCTGCGGGGATTTGCCCCCCAGTTCCAGCGTAACAGGCACCACATTGACCCCTGCCGATTGCTGGATCATCTTGCCCACGCCGACCGACCCTGTGAACGAAATATGATGCACACCCCGGTGTGCCGACAGGGCCGCGCCCGCCTCTGCCCCCAACCCCGGCACGACATTCAGCGCACCATCAGGAAGACCTGCCGACTTCGCTATCTCGGCAAAAGCGAGTGCGGACAGACACGCCTCTTCAGCGGGCTTCAGCACACAGGCGTTGCCCATCGCAAGGGCCGCACCTACAGAGCGCCCGATGATCTGCATCGGATAATTCCACGGGATAATATGCCCCGTCACGCCATGCGGTTCGCGCAAGGTATAGACGGTGTAGCCATCGAGATAGGGAATTGTCTGGCCATGTACCTTGTCCGCAGCCCCGCCATAGAACTCCAGATAGCGGGCCAAGGCCAGCACATCGGCGCGCGCTTGCTTGAGCGGCTTGCCCACGTCCAGCGCTTCAAGCTCTGCCAGTTCATCTATATGGTCAAGGACCGCCCGCCCGATAGTGGCCAGCAGCCGCCCGCGCTCTGCTGCTGTTGCCCTGCCCCAGTCCCCAGCAAGTGCCGCATCGGCGGCGCGCACGGCTGCGTCAATGTCGTCCGCCCTGCCGCGCGCGATTTCGCAAAGTGTGCTGCCATCGGACGGATTTATCAGCGACAGCTTTTCGCCAGATAACGCATCGACCCAAGCGCCTGCAATGAAGCATTTGCATGGGTCGATATTCAATGGTCTGAGTGTCATGTTCTTCCGTCAGTTTCCGTAGGCCACCGAGGGCAGCCAAGTGACCAACCACGGGAACTCGAACACAATGAACAGGCCCAGAAGCTGTAGCAGAACGAATGGAACGACACCTTTGTAGATATCGCCAATTGTCACACCCGGAGGACAAACACCCTTCAGGTAGAAAAGCGCAAAGCCAACGGGCGGCGTCAGGAACGAGGTCTGTAGCGTCACCGCGACAAGGATCGCAAACCACGTGATAACCGGTGCTGCGACCTGACCGTAATCCGGAATATCCGCTTCGATTCCCAGACCCTGAATGATCGGCAACATCAATGGCATGATGATGATCGTGATCTCGATCCAGTCGAGCAGGAAACCCAAGAGGAAAACGATGAACAGGATAAAGATGATCACCGAGTACGGGTCCTCGAAAACCGAAAGAACCAGACCTTCGATAATCTCATCCCCGCCATAGCGTCGCAGGATAAAGGCAAAGAAATTTGCTGCGAGGAAGATACCGACAATATACCCCGAGGTGTTCAGCGTTGAGCGGCTGACCTCCCGCAGGACCTTCATATTCAGACGCCCATTGACCAGCGCAAGCATGGTCGCGCCCAAGGCACCAAGGCCGGATGCCTCGGTAGGTGTTGCGATACCGGCAAAGATAGACCCAAGCACCAGCAGGATCAGGATCATCGGTGGAATAACCGCCAAAAGCACCTCTTTGATGACGGGCCAGCCAACCTCTTCGGTCTTTTCGGGAACGGGCATCGCATCGGGTCTGATCAGGCCATATATGACAATGAACGCAATATAGAGCGCGCCCAGAATCAGGCCGGGAAACAGCGCACCCATAAACAGGTCGCCAAGACTGATCGCCAACTGGTCCGACATGATGACCAGCATGATCGACGGCGGGATCAGGATGCCCAAGGTTCCGGCAGAAGCAATCGTACCTGTCGCAATAGGCTTGGAATAATTTTGCGACATCATCGCGGGCAAGGCCATTACACCAAGCAGTGTCACCGACGCGCCGATGACACCCGTCGAGGCGGCCAGGATGATCCCGATCAGCAAGACGGTCAGCGACAGACCGCCGCGGAGGCTACCAAATAGCTTTTGCATCGACCGCATCATGCGCTGCGCGACACCGGACTGATCAAGCATCAGCCCCATGAAGATAAACATAGGCAGGGCGACAAGAACCGGGTTCTTGACCGTGCTGCCAAAGATCCGCCCCGAGAGAGCGCCAAGACGCTGATAGTCAATGCCTGTCCGGTCAAATTCGATGATGTCACGGAAGTAGCTGCGATACGGATCAAGAAAGACTTCCGCGATCACGACAAAGACCAAGCTGACACCGACAAGCGCCATTGCCACCGGAATGCCGCGGAACAGCATCCAGATGAAAGTGAGGAACATGACGATGACCGCCACCTCGTTGAGGGTCAGGAATTGTCCGATAAAAGAAAGCATGAATTACGCCCCTGTCTTACGTGAGGAATCCATGGCGCGCAGGACAAGGATGAGAACGGGTGTGATAATCAGTGCAGCGATCACTGTGTAGGTGATCTCGTAGTTGCCAAACTCCACCTCTCCGAAAGCGGGCCCCCGGACGATATCACGGCTGGTGGCACCCTCTTCGGCCAAGAGCGCCATGATGCCATAGAGGCCGTAGTAGATGGCAAGGTTGATCATCAGGAAAGTTGCGGGAAAAGTCGCCCAGAGTTGCCGCCAGAGTTTGGGTGGATGCAAACGCGAAACGTTCCGCACAATTGCCGACCAGCAGGCGACGCCGATAAAGATAAAGGCGACATTCATGAAAACCTTGAGGATCCAGAGATTGTGCAGACCGTTGGGGCTGTCAGAGCCTTCGTCCGCACGCACAGAGCTGAGGGCGTAATCGTAGGTCACGTCCCACGACAGAATAACAAAGGGGAGGAACAGCCAACCGATCGCAAATATGTTGATGCGTGTTTTCTTGTCGTCGGGAAACCCGTCGTAAAGAATATCGACCCTGACGTGACTATCGGTTGTCACAGCATAGCCGACACCCATCAGTACGGCAGCGCCATAAAGCCACCATTGAAGATCATCGAGCCACGCCTGATTCATACCAGAGTTGCGCAAAATCACCTGGGCGGTGATGGCTAACATCAAAACAGGGAACAACCACGCCGCTACATTGGAAATCGCGATAATGAATCGATCGCCGCGATTGTGCTCTTCGCGCCCGACCTCACCGGGGTCGGATACGGCGACAAGTTCTTCTGGTGCTTCCATGACACGGGGTTCCTCTTGATGGCCTGCGCAGTGCAGTGAAAGGGGCGGAACCGGAGCCCGCCCCCTTATAGATCTTACATCAACTGACTATCAGTTCCGTGGACGCGGCAGATAGATGTTGTCGGACCAAACCTTGTAACCTGCACGGAAGTCCTGCAGATCGTCCCAAGCCAGTTTGAAGAACTCGTCCTCGGCAGCCAGTTCACTCGCGACTTCGTTCCAGGTCGCCTCGAACGTATCAAGCATCTCGGCAGGCCACTGGCGGATTGTCACGCCATTCTCTTCGACGTTGGCAACCATGGCCGCATAGTTCTTGGCTTCACCTTCAGCATAGTTGGTGGTGATGTTTGCCAGACAGGCGATTTCGATCTGGTTCTGAGAGAACTCGTCCAGATCATCCCAGCGATCCTTGTTGATTAGCAATTCGAACAGGGTCGCGGGCTGGTGCCAGCCGGGGAAGTAGTTGTTGGACGCGATGTTGTAGAATCCAAGACGCTGGTCGATCAGCGGCATAGAGAATTCTGTCGCATCAATTGCGCCACGCTCCAGCGCAGGGAAGATATCACCGGCCGCCAGCAGCGATGTCGACACGCCCAGACGCTGCATGACTTCGGCGCCCAGACCAAAGAAGCGCATGTTGAGACCTTCAAGGTCTGCCACGCTGTTGATCGGCTCTTTGAACCAGCCGGATGTTTCGGGCGCGATAATCCCGCAAGGCATGACCTTTACGTTATAACCGTTCTCGTCATACATCCGCTGGAACAGTTCTGCGCCGTCGTCATAGAGCATCCAGCCAAGGAATTCGCCGGCCTCCGGGCCGAACGGCACAGCAGCAAAAAGCGAGGCAGCCGTAATCTTGCCCTGCCAGTATCCCGATGTTGTATAGGCCGCATCAACAGACCCGTTGGAAACCGCGTCCAGGGCCTCGAGCGTCGGGACCAACTCACCAGGGTCAAAGTGCTCGAACTCGACCTCTGTCGAGATGCTGTTGATCTTCTCAACAAAGTCGACACCGGCTGTCCCGAGGATCGGCAAGTTGCGCGAGAACGCAGATGTCATCTCCAGAACCTCTTGCGCCTGCGCGGCACCGCCAGTGGTCATTGCAGCTACAAGACCCATTGCCATTACTTTTTTCATCGTATTCCTCCCAGAATAAGGCCCCGATCACCCGGGGCATTCGGTCTGTGTTTTGAAGTGACGGAATATGACCACCAAACCGCCACCTGACCACCCCGGGCATCAAGCCCCAAGGCTGTGCGAACGGACGCAACAAATTTCTGATTTTGTCAGCGGCATGACCGCAACCGTGTATGTGCCTCCCAACACAGTCCGGTTACTTCATTCCGCGTTCGTCACTCCCATCGCAGTATGAACCGATACTATTGACGACTTTTTTCATTCTGTAAGCAAGATTTCCAAAAATTTCGTTCAGAAAAACTTATTGCCTCTTCAGTATTTCTTCGTAATGAATAAAATTGCAACGGTTAAGCGGGTGACCCATTGTCAGATATCAACCTTAAGCTACTTCATGGGTTCCTGCTTGTAGCTGACCTCGGCAGTTTCCGGCTTGCTGCCGAATCTGCGCGCCGCTCTACAGCGGCGATCAGTATGCAGATCAGGGACCTTGAAGATCAGGTCGGCATGCGACTTTTTATTCGCCGGTCCAATAGCGTCACGCTAACCGCAAATGGCCGTCTTCTTTATGAAAAAACAGCCAAGGCCATGCGGGACATTGATGATGGCTTTCGCGCCTTGTCGGATATTGCGGCAATGCGGCAATCAACCGTCACAATTGCCTGCGCCGCGACCCTGGCACCAAAACGCGTCGGGGGCGTGCTGACGAATTTTCGACGACGCTTCCCCGATAGCAGCGTGCGGCTGATCGAGGCACCCCCTGCCGCTGCTTTGGAAATCCTTGAACGACAGGTCGCGGAATTCTACATCGGCCCATCCGTTTCGAACCTCAAAACCTTCACATTCGAGAAACTGATCGACGAACCACTTCTGGCCTGTATCCCCCCAGAGTTCGACCGGGGACAAAGAACCGTGACATTCGCGGATCTGACAGATGTTCCAGTCATCCTGCTTGATCGCTCAACTGCAATTCGCGCCTTGATCGACGATATCCTTCATCGCAAGGACATTACGCTGAACGTTGCCTACGAATTGCAGAACGCCTTTACCGCGCTAAGCTATGCCGCAGCAGGTCTGGGCGTCGCCATGCTGCCATCCATCGCCATCGAGATGGCCGAATTCAAGGGTTTCCGCGTTGTGCCTTTCGAAGAAAGCGAAGCTGTGCGTTCGATAGGCATCATCGCCGAAAAAGGCTACGTGCAGCGCAATTACTCAGAGCAACTCTTGCGCCTGATCCGTGCCGCCTTTGTCGAGGCGCAATCCGGTGCGGCGCACTGACGTCACAGCCAGATTGGTGCCCGCGGCCGGA